>JBKOYU010000262.1:0-1681 GCA_046725575.1 Actinomycetota bacterium
CTCACAGCGTGTCGGGAGAGGTGTTCTTCTCCCTCGCCGGGGTTCTCTACGCGGTGCTCGTCGCTTTCGTCGTCGTGGTGGTGTGGGAACAATTCGGCGACGCCGAACAGGCCACCGAATCGGAGGCCAGCGCGATCGCCGACCTGCTCAGGGACTCGCACGCGTTTCCGGCCGCGGAGCGCCCACAAGTGCAGCAAGCCCTGATCGCCTACCTCGACGACGTCCGCAACGACGAGTTCCCGCGGATGCGCAAGGGTGAAGCGATTGAGCAACAGTCGGCGCAACTGTCAAAAGTTTGGGGGTCATATCTGAAGATTCAGCCGGTGACCAGGACCGAGATCGCCTTCTACGACCAGGCTATCCACAGGCTCGACGACTTGAGTACCAGCCGAAAGGAACGCATCGCGACCGGTGCGGCGGAGATACCCGGTGAGTTGTGGGTTCTCCTGATCGGCGGCGGAGCTGTCGTAATGGCGTTCACGTTCATGTTCGGCACGCCGGATGCTGTGGTCCATGCCACGGCGGTTGCGCTGACATCCGCGTTGATGGGCTTCGTGATGTATCTGATCTTCGCGCTGGAACATCCCTTTGTCGGAACGCTGTCAGTCAAACCCGATGCCTATGCACACGTGGTCGAGATTTGGCAGCAGCAGGACGGGCACTGAGCCGGTCTGAGTGGAGCCGATGACGGGAATCGAACCCGCGTATTCAGCTTGGGAAGTCGATTCTTTGAGTCCGTCGGTGTCTGGGATTGTGTTTCAAGCCGGACGAACTGCGGAAGGACGTCCATGTAGGTCTGGGGTCGTCCGCCGTAATCGCCCGCACTTGTGACAGCCTCGTGACACGGCCCTGACGTCGCGGTGAGCCCACGGTGTCGAAACCTCCGGCGGCGTGACGCCAACCGGCGGCGTGGATAGGTTGTCCAGTCCACCCCACCGGCCCAGCCCAATCGGGTCTCATGAGCTTAGGCGCCGCCATGGAAGCTCAGCGTGAGATGCTGGCGCGGGCGGCGAGGTCGAGCTGATGCGACAGGATCGCAAGCGTGAACAGCCCGATGGACAGGTTGATCAGCGCCCCGAAGCCGTCGGTGGCGAAGTCGACCAACGCGGTAAGCAGCGTGGAAATCAGCGCTGCGTTGCGCAGCCAGCGCAGCGGCCGGACGCTATCGGGGCTGGTGCGCCGGGCGATCATCGCGGGCAGCGCGATGCCGAGCGTGAGCACCGCGCTGACGAGCAGGATCGCGGTGGCGACCCCGAAGCCGGCGAGCTTGAAGATGACCTTGTCGTCCTCGTAGTAGTAGTCGCCAAGGGCCACGCCGAGGGCGCCGAGCGTTACGCCCTGGAACGCGCCGAACACCATCAGCCAACCCACGACCGGCACCCAGCGCGGGCTGCGGAAGAACCCCGGGATGAGCCGCAGCGTGCGCTGCTGTGCGGCGTAGAGCCGATCCGACGCGTGGTCAGCCGCGAGCAGTAGCGCCCGCACGTTGTCCAGGTCCTCCGAGTTCGCCCCCCCGGTTCGGGCCCGTTCAACCAGGCTCAGACCGATCTCGCGCCGACGGTCGGCCAGGCCGCGTGCGATGCCGTCGGCCGCGATGGCGGCAGCCGAGGCCAGGCACTCCTGGGCGCTTAGCGGCCGGAAGTCCCGGATGATCCGGGCGCCGACCAGGATGACGACGACA
>JBKOYU010000817.1:0-2858 GCA_046725575.1 Actinomycetota bacterium
GGTGTCAGCCCCGCGTTCGTCGGCCCGATCCTGCTCGCGTGCGGTGCCTGTGGCCTGCTCTCCCTCTGGTGGGTCGGCAGGCATCTCGACCGAAGCCCGAGACGAGCCGGCGTCGTCGTGTTGGCAATAGTTAGCACGCGCGCCGACTTGCAATGCCCACAACACGCTGAGCGGGAGACGCGGCATCAATCGTTCCCGGCAAGAATGCAGAATTCGTTGCCCTCCGGATCGGCCAGCACCACCCAGGTCTGCTCGCCTTGGCCGACGTCGACGTGCCGGGCACCCAACCCGATCACGCGATCGACCTCCGCCTGCTGATCGTCGGGCCGGAAGTCGAGATGGATGCGATTCTTGACCACCTTGTCGTCGGGCACGGCGACAAACAGCCAGTTCGGTCCGGCGCCGGGCGGAGCCTCGAGCACGACATCGCCGTCCTTGTCGACGTAACGCCGCCAGCCCAGCACCTTCGACCACCAGGCACCCAGCGCGGCGGCGTCGTGAGCGTCGATGCAGATCTCCTCGAACGTCAGAGCCATCCGGTCAACTCCTTCTTCAGCACCTTGCCCATTGCGTTGCGCGGCAGGCTATCCACCAGTCGCACCTCCCGCGGCCGCTTGTGCACCGAAAGCTGTTGCGCAACAAAATCAATCAGCGCCTGCGGTTCGGCGTCACCGACGACGAAGGCGACGATGCGCTGACCGAGATCATCGTCCGGCGCGCCGATGACCGCGACCTCGGCCACGCCGGGATGTCCGAGCAATACCGTTTCGATCTCCCCTGCGCCGACGCGGAAGCCGCCGGTCTTGATCAGGTCGACCGACTCGCGGCCGACGATGCTGTGCATACCGCCGCCGTCGATCACGGCGACGTCGCCGGTGCGATACCAGTCGCCGTCGAATACCTCGGCGGTGGCGTCCGGCCTGTTGAGGTAGCCATCGAACATCGTCGGGCTCTGAAGCTGCAGGCGCCCAATGGATTTCCCGTCATGCGGCACCGCGGCGCCGTCCTCATCGAGGAGCCGAGTCTGCACACCGGTCAACGGCAAACCGACCGAGCCGGGTCTGCGCTCGCCGTCGGCGCGGGTGGACAGCGTGATCAGTGATTCGGTGGCGCCGTAGCGTTCGACCGGCTGGTGTCCGGTGAGCCGGGCCAGCCCGTCGAACACCGGCACCGGAAGCGGCGCGCTGCCCGACACCAGCAGCCGGGCCGACGCGAGCGCCCGCGCAGCGTCAACGTCGTCGACGACTCGTGACCACACCGTCGGCACCCCGAAGTACATCGAGCCACCGGCCGCCGCATACGCCGCGGGCGACGGTTTCCCGGTGTGCACGAAGCGATTTCCGATCCGTAGCGAGCCGAGCAGCCCGAGCACCAGACCGTGCACGTGATACAGCGGAAGCCCGTGAACCAGAGTGTCGTCGGGTGTCCACTGCCAGGCCTCGGCGAGCATGTCGATGTCCGCGGCGACGGCGCGCCTGCTCACCACCACACCCTTGGGCGGGCCAGTGGTGCCCGTCGTGTAGATGATCAGCGCGGTCGTGTCCGGATGCGGCTCGGGGTAGCGATGCCACGACCGGGCGTGCAGGCGCACCGGGACGTGCGGCAGGTCGTCGGTCTCGGCTGGCTTCTCCCCCAGCCACGCCTGCGCGCCGGAGTCGGTGAGGATGTGACGGCGTTCGGCGGCGCCGACGTCGGCCGGCACGGCGACGACGGGCACGCCTGCGATCAGGCATCCGGTGACCGCCAGCACGGTCGTCGCGGTCGGAGTAGCCAGCACGGCCACCCTGTCAGCGGCGGCAACACGTTCCGCCACCGACGTCGCCGCGCCCACGAGATCGCTGCGGCTCAGCACGGCGCCGTCGATGCGCACCGCGTCGCCGATGTCGGCGCCGCCTGCGACCGCGGCGGGGTTCAGCGAGGCCAGGAGCACGACCGAAGGTTACCCATACGGCGCTCGGCGATACTGGGCGCGTGAACCAGATCCATCAGGTGGCGTCGCGTGAGGTGTACCGGAACGACTGGCTGACCTTGCGCGAAGACGATATCCGGCTTCCCGACGGCAGCCTCGGCATCTACTCGGTGATCGATAAGCCAACGTGTGCACTGGTGATCCCGCGCGACGGCGATCGCTTCCACCTGGTTGAGCAGTTCCGCTATCCGCTCGGCATGCGGCGCTGGGAGTTTCCCCAGGGCGCCGCACCGGGCCAGGAGGAACTCGATCCGACCGAGCTGGCCAACCGAGAGTTGCGCGAGGAGACCGGGTTGCGCGCCACCTCGATGAAGCTGCTGGGCATGCTCGATGTCGCGCCAGGGATGAGCAGCCAGCGCTGCGGGGTGTATCTCGCGACGGGCATCACCGCGGGTGAGCATGACCGCGAGCACGAGGAGCAGGACATGCACAGCGAGTGGTTCACCCGCGCGCAGCTGGAGCGGATGATCCGCAACGGCGACATCACCGATGCGCAGACCATCGCGGCGTGGGCGCTATTCATGCTGACCGAGTCCTAAACCACAGGGCTTGACCGAGGACGCATTGTGACCTAGATCACGTGGAAACGTTCCCATGGAAACGTTTCCACACATCGGAGGACGCTTAATGCCCGGCAAGGGAGCCACCATCCGCGACGTCGCAGCACTCGCCGGTGTCGCTCGGAACCGCCTCGCGTGTCCTGTCCGGTCACCCTGCGACGTCGACCGAAGCCCGCGCTGCGGTCAGCGAGGCGGCGGCGGGGCTGGGCTACCGACCGAATGCCCAAGCGCGGTCGCTTCGCCTGACCCGCACGCACGCCATCGGCCTGCTCGTCTCCGACGTCCGCAACCGTTGCCGCTGAGTGTGTTCTAGTGACACTGATACGGCG
>JBKOYU010000990.1:0-5647 GCA_046725575.1 Actinomycetota bacterium
CGTCGACGGGGTGCTTGACCGCCCGCGATTTCTCGGCGGTCGCGGAGTTGGATTTGGTCATGGGGTGCCGTCCTGTTAGTTAGCAGAAGCCGGGGGTGTTCAACCAGGCGTCACCAGGGTTGGAGCCGCCCTCACGCACGACGGAAGCCTCGATGAGGCCGTAGGGCCGGTCGGCAGCGATGAAGACCTCGTTGTTGTTCTCCACGCCGAACGGCGACAGGTCGACGACGAAATGGTGCTTGTTGGGCGCCGAGAACTTGATCTCCGCCACCTCGGGCCGCGTCTCCAGCACAGCCTTGCCCATCAGGTACAGCGTCTGCTGCAGGGCCTCGGAGTAGGTGCCGGCGAACACCTCGAGCATCGTGCGCTTGATGTCGTCGTAGGTCTTGTTCCAGTCGTCGACGTTCGTGTGCTCGTAACGCCACCGCGCAGTCAGCGAGGTGGCCATGATCCGGTCCTCGGTCTCCTGGAGGGTCGTGTACTTGTCCTTCAGGAAGCCCTTGAAGCCTGACCCGGTCGACTTGAGGATGACCAGGTCCTGCACGCCGGAGACCACCCAGACCCGGCGCTCGCCCGTGCTGTCATCGGTGGTGACGACGGCGGTGCGCACCTCGGGGCCGTGCCGGACAAATGAGTGGTCGTGCCCGGAGCCGTCCACCTCGATGCGCTCCCAGGCGTACTCCTCGATCGCGATCCGGGACGCATTCGCCTTCGGCGCGGCTTCCAGGAAGTGGGCGCCCAGGCTGATCCCGAACTGCTCGGGGGAGGTGATGCCCTTCTCCTTGGCGAAGGCGAACGCGGTGTTCTTCTGCGTGTCGGTGGGCAGCACGTCGGCCTGGTCGCCGGTGATGTGGGCCGCGGTGAAGTCTCCACGCAGCGACGTCGACACGTTCAGGTCGCGGATCTCGTGCCTGTCCGTGTCGCGATAGATGCGCACGACCCGGTTCTCTGCTTTCCCGTACTGGTTTGGTCCGAGGGCGATGCCCATTCCTGCTCCCTTGCTGAGGTCTCGATCACTTGTTCGGATAGCGGAATCTCGGTGGAACGAAAGGCCCGATATTCCGTATTGTGAAAGTAAAGTTCCATTTCTGGCTTCTCATAGTCACCCTCCTCACACCGTTTTGTCAAGGTGCCGGAGCAAGTGGACGCGCGTGGCTGGGGGCATGTGCTGCGCCGTAGCACCCTTGCGACGCGACTCGTGCGGGGGACCGATGATGCTGCAGTCTGGTCGGTCGAGCTGTCGCCGGCGGCGATAGGCGCCCTCGAGCGGCTGCCTCACAAGACTGCCGCCGCAATCGCCGAATTCGTCACCGCTACATTGCCGACCGATCGCTACAGGATGTCCAAGCCGTTGCGATTCGAGTTCGAGGGCTGGCGGGTGGCGCGCCGAGGAAGCTATCGCGTTACGTTCCGCGCGCTCGAAGATGACCGGGTGCTCTGCTGCGCGATGCCGAGGAACTCGGGGACGACACCCTCGCCAAGGGCATCACGGTTTACCAGAGCCGACTCGCCCTGGTGCTGACCCAGCAGGGTGTGCCCGTGTCTGGACCTCCGGTTTCCACATCCGCATCGAGGGACGCAAGCCCCGGCCAGCCCGCATCATCGTCGCATGACGGCAAGCCCGGCAGGCGGGCACCAACTAAGCCAGCAGAGCCGGCAGATCAGATCCCGGCGGCGGAAGTGACGGCGGGGACAGGCGGCACCGCCGCTGACAACAACACGGCAGCACATTGAGGACCTCGACGATGAGGCGTGGGCAGCACTGACACGACGCGCCGCCGCGGACGCGGTCGCGGGCGCGGAGCGGCACGGCATCATTCTGCCGACCGGCGCAGCCGCAAGTCTGCGGTGCACAACAACCTCGTAGCCAAGAGCCGCAGCCACGCGTCTCTTCGGGTCTGAGCTGTATGCGCAGCAACCCCATACGTGCGGGCACCCACCCGCATCTCATTCGATCCGCGACACCCGGCACCCTCGCCGTCGAACTTCGGTGTGCGCCAGCGACGTTCGCCCTGACGTGTTCCGCCAGAATGGTCACTGCCCGACCGCGGATAGCGCCCGTCGCCATATGGCGGCGATTCATGGCGAATCCAGCCGCCGTGGTGGTGACTGCGCACGGCGGAAACCTACATTCCGGTCATGACCGTTCTGCCTGAGCTGCTGAGAGCTGAGTGTGTCCCCGAAGCAGGTGGGCATACACACCCAACCGCACCGATCGAATCACCTGAAAACCCATGTGCCACCTCGGTGACGACTGAACGACGCAGGGCGCTGCTGGTGCAGTACCAAGAGATCGGCCCGTGCGGGCGCCAGTTCCGGCCGGGCGTTGTTGGCGGATATACGGTTGAGCGCTTAACGGGCCGCCGCTTGGGAGGGGAAGGGCAGCCAGCGCAGGTGAGCGGCGCGATGGACCGTCACGGGATAACGGTCCTGCCGGGGTTGTGACGTCATATTCTTGGCGAGGCGGGTTTTCCGGGCCACGGATCGGCGGTATCGGATGACGGCAGCGACCTTGTGCCGGACGTGCGGCACCGAATTGCGGCTGAGTGCCAAATTCTGTGACGAGTGTGGTGCCCCGACCGCATCGGCCACCACGCCGGCCGAGTACAAGCAGGTGACGGTGCTGTTCGCCGATGTTGTGCATTCCATGGATATCGCCTCGGCGCTGGGTACCGAGCGGTTGCGCGAGATCATGACCGACCTGTTCAGCCGATCGGCCGTAGTCGTGCGGCGTCACGGCGGCACGGTCGACAAATTCACCGGCGACGGGATCATGGCGGTCTTTGGCGCGCCGGTCGCCTTGGAGGACCACGCGCTGCGCGGGTGTTTGGCGGCGCTGGGCATTCAGCAGGAGGCGAAACGCCTGGCCGCAGAGGTGGAACGGCAAGACGGCATCGTGGTGGCGCTGCGGGTAGGGCTGAATTCGGGTCAAGTGATCGCCGGTGAGATCGGTTCGGGCCCTGCGGGTTACACCGCGCTCGGTGCACAGGTCGGGATGGCGCAGCGCATGGAGTCGGTAGCGCCTAGCGGTGGGGTGCTGCTCAGCGAGTCCACCGCGCGGCTGGTCGAGCACGTCGCCGCGCTGGCTGAGTCCGAGATGGTGCGGATTAAGGGCTCCAGCGATCCGGTGCCCGCGCGGCGCCTGCTCGCTATTGCGGCGGAGCCGGGGCGGATCGGTCGGCGTGATGCCAGTTTGGTTGGGCGCCAATGGGAGATGAACACCGTCACGGGCATCTTGGATCGATCGACTAGCGGCCACGGATGTCTGGTCAATATCGTCGGACCGCCGGGCATCGGCAAGAGCCGACTTGTTCGGGAGACGGCCGCGATTGCCCGCCGCCGCGGAGTAGAGGTGCTGTCGACCTTCTGCGAATCCCATACGAGTGACGTCCCGTTTCATGTCGTGGCACGGCTGCTGCGGGCGGCGTTCGGGGTGAGCGAACTCGACGGTGGGGCCGCCCGCGCGCGGGTCCGGGCACGAGTTCCGGACGCCGATCCGCAGGATGTGCTGCTGCTCGATGACCTGCTGGGCATTGCCGATCCCGATATGGCGCCGCCCCGCATCGACCCGGCCGCCCGACGGCGGCGATTGACGGCGCTGATCAACGCGGCCTCGCTGGCGCGAGAGACACCGGCGCTCTACGTCATCGAAGACGCGCACTGGATCGACGAGGTCAGCGAGTCGATGCTGGCCGGCTTCCTTCCGGTGATTCCGCAAACCGTCTCCATGGTGCTCGTCACCTACCGGCCCGAGTACCGCGGAGCGCTGGCACAGATGCCCAGTGCACACACGATTGCGCTTGCGCCACTGAATGATTCGGAAACCTCAGCATTGGTAGGTGAGCTACTCGGGTCCGATCCGTCGGTCGGTCAGCTTGGTACGACGATCGTGTCGCGGGCCGCCGGGAACCCATTCTTCGCCGAAGAAATCGTGCGCGATCTCGCCGAATGCGGCGTGCTGGACGGCGACCGCGGCAGATACATCTGCCGCACGGATATCGCCGAGGTCAGCGTTCCGGCAACGCTGCAGGCGGCCATCGCCGCACGCATCGACCGACTCGACCCCGCGGCCAAACAGACGCTGAGCGCCGCGGCGGTTATCGGATCGCGATTCGGCGCCGAGCTATTCAGCGCCCTGGGGATCGATCCGATCACCGACGAGCTGCTCAAAGCGGAGCTGATCGATCAGGTGAGATTCACCCCGCGCGCCGAGTACGCGTTCCACCACCCGTTGCTCCGCACGGTTGCCTACGAATCACAGCTGAAATCCGATCGCGCCGAGCTGCACCGGCGTCTGACCGCCGCCATCGAAGCCGCTAACCCAGGATCGGCGGACGAGAACGCGGCGTTGATCGCCGAGCATGCGGAGGCCGCCGGGGATCTGCGGGCCGCGTATGGCTGGCACATGCGCGCCGGGACGTGGTCGACCAACCGCGACATCGTTGCGGCACGGCTCAGTTGGGAGCGTGCGCGCCAGGTCAGCGATGCGTTGCCCGCCGAGGATCCAGACCGTACAGCGATGCGCATCGCTCCCCGCGCCCTGCTCTGCGGAAGCGCCTGTCGAGGCTGGCGAGAGAACATCGCCGGCACCCGCTTCGACGAGCTGCGGGAATTGTGCACGGCGGCCGGCGACAAGGCGTCCCTGGCCGTCGGCATCACCGGACTGGTGGGCGAGCACTTATTTCATGGCCGCGTGCGGCAGGCGTCGCAGCAGGTCCACGAGCTGATGGCGCTGATCGAGTCGATCGGGGATCCGACGCTCACGATTGGCTTGTCGGCCATGGCGATCGGCGTCAAGCTTCGGACCGGCGAGATGGCTGACGTACTGCGCTGGTCAGACACCGTGGTCGAGCTGGCGGACGGCGACCCCGCCAAGGGCAACTTCCTCATCGCATCGCCGTTGGCCGCGGCATTGGCATCGCGCGGGCTCGCTCGCGCGAGCCTGGGCCGCCCCGGGTGGCGCGACGACCTCGACCGGGCCGTCGTCATGATGCGCCGAAGCGATCCCGGGTGGGAGCCGCTCGTCATCGCGTACAAATACGCTTCAGCGATACCAAACGGTGTGCTCGTGGCGGACGATTCCGCGCTAACCGAGATCGACGAGGTGCTGCAGATCGCCCAACGATTGGGCGATGATGTCGGGCTGGGTATCGCCCGGTTGACGATGGGCCTGACGCTGCTGCATCGGGATTCCGCGGACGCTGGGCGTGGACTGGAACTGCTGATGCAGGTTCGCGACTCGTGCCTGCACGAGCGGTTCTTCATGTCGGAGCTTCCGATCAACGACGTGTACGCCGCACGGCAGAGGGCCAGAGGTAGAGACCGCGATGGTGCCATCCCGCTGATAGGTGCGGCCGTAGACAGACTGTTCGATGCGGGACAGCTCGGGTGGTGCATCCCAGGGACGGCTGTTCTGGTTGAAGCGCTACTGGACCGCGGCACCGAGGGTGACGTGACTGAGGCCGAGGCCGCGATCGACCGGTTGGCGGCAACTCCGGCCAGCGAGGAATTGGTGCTGCGCGAGATCATGGTGCTGCGGCTACGCGCCCTGCTGGCCCGGGCCCGCGACGACGAGGTGGCTTACCGGGATTTGGTCGATCGTTATCGCGCGATGGCCACAGCGCTTGGCTTCGAGGGACATATGGCG
>JBKOYU010000869.1:0-8831 GCA_046725575.1 Actinomycetota bacterium
TCTCGTCACCGACCACACCTCGGTCTCCGGATTCGATCTCGGCCTCCATCGTTGCGATCGCCCGATCGATGGCGGCCATCTCCTCGTCTGAGCGCCTGGCTGCGGCCAATCCCGCCAACTTCACCTCGAGCGCTTCGCGGGCCTCGATGATGTCGGGTATCCGATCGGCGTGTTCGCGCAATGCCTTGATGGCGCGCTCCTCGGTAGGGCGCCGCACCAAGATGGCACCGTCGCCGTGACGCACCGACAACACCCCTTGCACTTCGAGTGCCACCAGCGCCTGACTGAGTGACGCGCGACTGACACCGAGTTTGGCGGCCAAATCACGCTCGGCCGGCAGGCGATCACCAGACGTCATCTCGTTGTCGGCGATGTAGCCGCACAGTTGCTCGACGATGACTTCGTACAGCCGAGGCCGGGTGACAGGCCTGAGTTGCTCAACCACTGACTCACCTACTCTCTGCTCCAACCATACTCACTCGACGCGCGGTCTCTCGGTAAGCGTGGTCACAATGCGTATTGACAGTGATGGCCCTCACTGCTTTACTGGCTAGGCCAATGCTCCACTAGGTCACTCGGCCTACCAGAAAGACCTGGAGATCTTCATGCCGCTCGAACTCATTCCCATCCTGGCTCTCGTCGCGATGTTTGTGGCGGCAACGCTGCTGCCGATCAACATGGGCACGCTGGGTTTCGTCGCCGCATTTCTAGTAGGGACGCTCGCCGTCGGGATGAACACCGACGACATCATCGCGGGGTTCCCCAGCGAGCTGTTCCTGACGCTCGTCGGTGTCACCTACCTGTTCGCGATCGCGCAGAACAACGGCACGGTCGATCTCATGGTGAGGGGCGCCGTGCGACTCGTACGCGGGCGGGTCGCCTTCATCCCATGGGTGATGTTCGGAATCACTGGTGTCCTCACGGCACTCGGAGCTCTCGGTCCGGCCGCCGTGGCGATCATCGCGCCGATCGCGCTCGGCTTTGCGAAGCAGTACCGGATCAACGCGTTGCTTATGGGCATGATGGTGATCCACGGTGCGCAAGCCGGCGGCTTCTCCCCGATCAGCGTCTACGGCGTCACCGTCAACAACATTGTGGCCAAGGCCCACCTGGTGAACAGCCCGGTGACGCTGTTCCTGGGGAGCCTATTCTTCAACGCCGCAATCGGTGTGCTGCTGTTCGTGTTTCTGGGCGGACGGTCGCTGATCGGCCGCACCGTGCACGACGATCACGACGACCCGATCGACGGTGGCAGCACGAGCGATGGCGTGGGCAGCGCCGCACCGTCGGGGGATGGAACCGGCGGTACAGCGACCCTGGCCGCGACGAAGGCAGAGCCACGCGTCATCGTCAAACCACTGCCGACGAAGTCGGTCACCTATGACCAGGTCCTCACCTTGATCGGGCTCGGCGCACTGGCCGTGTTCTCGCTGATCCTCGATCTCGACATCGGCTTCGTGTCGATGACGGTCGCCGCCGTGCTGGCACTGGCCTCGCCGAAGGCGCAGAAGGGCGCGGTCTCGCAAATCAGCTGGTCGACAGTGCTCTTGATTGGCGGTGTGTTGACCTTCGTGGGTGTACTGCAGGAGGCCGGCAGTGTGGAGTGGGTTGGTAATGGCGTCGCAAAACTCGGCATGCCGCTCCTCGTTGCGCTCCTGCTCTGCTACGTCGGCGGCATTGTGTCGGCCTTCGCATCGTCGACGGCCATCCTGGGCGCCACCATTCCCTTGGCTGTGCCACTGCTGCTCGCCGGCGAGGTGAGTTCGATCGGAGTGGTTGTCGCCCTGGCGATTTCATCGACGATTGTGGACGTCAGCCCATTCTCGACCAACGGCGCCCTTGTGCTCGCCAACGCGCAAGACGTCGACCGCGACAAGTTCTACAAACAGATCCTCAAGTACAGCGCGCTAGTCGTGGTGATCGGACCGCTGATCGCCTGGGCGACGCTCGTTCTGCCGGGCTGGCTCTGAGCAACACGGGATGACCGAGATCGGCGGCTTGCTGGATAGCAGGCCGCCGGTCTCGTTTTAGTGCGACCCAGCTCACACAAGTACTCGCCCGCAAGCCTTGACGCCCAGGTCAGAACGTGGTTTTCTAAATTGGCTAGTCCACTAGCTCACTAAGTCACTAGGCCGAAGGTGGTCCTCCATGACATCGACAACCTCATCTCCCCCATTGCCCGCCGGACCTCTCGATGGCCTCGTCGTCGTCGATCTGACCCGAGCCCTCGCCGGTCCGCACGCCGCGATGATGCTCGGCGACCTCGGCGCCGACGTGGTCAAGGTGGAGAACCCACTTGGCGGCGACGACACCCGCGGCTGGGGTCCACCGTTCGTCGAGCCGGTGCACGGCGAGCGCGAGTCCACGTACTTCCTCTGCGCGAACCGGAATAAGAAGTCGGTGACGCTTGACCTCAAGGAGGAGGCCGGACGGGCCGCTCTTCGCGCGCTGGTCCGCCGGGCGGATGTGTTGATGGAAAACTTCCGCCCCGGAGTCCTTGACCGCCTTGGGTTTTCCCAGCAGCGGTTGGCCGAGATCAATCCCCGCTTGGTCGTGCTGTCCATCAGCGGATTCGGCCATGACGGCCCCGAGTCCGCACGCTCTGGCTACGACCAGATCGCGCAGGGCGAAGCCGGGCTGATGTCTGTGACGGGTTCCGGTCCTACTGATGTGCAGCGCGTCGGGGTGCCGATCGCCGACCTGCTGGCCGGCATGTACGGCGCGTTCGGAGTCCTTGCGGCACTTCAGGAACGGGAACGCACGGGTCGAGGCCAGGTGGTGCGTGCGTCGCTGCTCGCCGCTGTGGTCGGGGTTCACGCATTCCAAGGCACGAAGTGGACGGTGGCCGGCGAGGTCGGCGAGGCGACCGGCAATCACCATCCGTCGATCTGCCCGTACGGTCTGTTCGACACCGCCGACGGCGCCGTGCAGATCGCGGTCGGCAGCGAGGGCCTGTGGAACCGATTCTGCGACGGCTTCGGGCTCGATCCCGACACCCCGGGGATGGCGTCCAACCCTGAACGGGTTTCGAACAGCAAGCGGGTCCGAGAGTTGGTTCAGGACGCCTTCGCGCTGCACACCACCGACGAACTATTGGCAAAGCTGGACCGAATCGGTGTGCCGGCCGGGCGAATTCGCACCGTTCGCGAGGTCTACGAATGGGAGCAGACCAAGTCGCAAGGCCTACTCATCGACGTCGATCACGCCACGTTGGGTACCATTACCCTGCCTGGCCCGCCGCTGCGGTTCTTCCACGCCGATGGGGCGGAACTGACACGGAAGCATCACACCGCTCCCCCGGTGCTCGGCGCCGACAACGATCTCATCGAAGCGACCCTCCTGGCGGACCACCGATGACCCGGCTCAGCGCCCACCAGGTGATCGCCGCCGTCGTCGACGATGGTTCCTGGACATCGTGGGACGGTGCGCTTCCCGAGGTGCAGGCAAGCCGCGAATACGCCGACGAGCTGGCTTGCGCGCGATCGAAAACCGGGCTCGACGAATCGGTGGTCACCGGAGCTGCGACGATACGCGGCCACCGAGTCGCGATGCTGGTGTGTGAGTTCGGGTTTCTCGGCGGCTCGATCGGCGTGGCCGCCGGTCATCGGCTCGCCACGGCGATCCGCCGTGCCACCGCCGAGCGGCTTCCATTGCTGGCGCTGCCGACGTCGGGCGGCACCCGCATGCAGGAAGGCACGACAGCGTTTCTGCAGATGGTGCGGATCACGGCGGCCGTCACCGACCACAAGGCAGCACGCCTGCCCTATCTCGTCTACCTCCGGCATCCGACGACCGGCGGCGTGTTCGCGTCCTGGGGATCCCTGGGGCACGTGACCTTCGCCGAGCCCGGCGCGCTGATCGGATTCTTGGGTCCGCGGGTGTACGAGGCGCTGTACGGCGGCTCGTTCCCCACCGGTGTGCAGACGTCAGAAAACCTCTACGCCTGTGGACTGATCGATGCGGTCACTCCGCTTCAGGAACTCGCAGGCATGGTGGACCGTGCGCTGACCATCATCACACGCTCGCCTCATCCAACGATCCAACCCGCACTGGTGTACGCACCCTCCGCGGATAGCCCGGCTTGGGAGTCGGTCCTAGCCTCCCGCCGCCAGGGGCGGCCAGGCGTTCGCGAGCTTCTCCACCACGCCGCCGCTGACATATTGGCGCTCAACGGAACCGGGCAGGGTGAGAACGAGCCAGGACTACTGTTGGCGCTCGCGCGATTCGACGACGCGCCCTGCGTGCTGCTCGGTCAGGATCGGCACGGCCAAACCCCCGAGGCACCGCTGGGGCCTGGGGCACTCCGACAGGCCCGCCGCGGGATGCGACTCGCCGCCGAGCTGGATCTGCCGCTGGTCACCGTGATCGACACCGCTGGCGCGGCGTTGTCGCGGGAGGCCGAGGAAGGCGGACTGGCCGGCGAGATCGCCAGGTGTATCGCGGAAATGGTCGCGCTCGAAGTCCCCACTGTCTCGGTGCTTCTCGGCCAGGGCACCGGCGGCGGAGCCCTCGCACTTGTGCCTGCCGATCGGATCCTCACCGCACAACATGGATGGCTCTCCCCGCTTCCTCCCGAGGGGGCCAGTGCGATCCTGTATCACGACACCAGCCACGCTGCAGACATGGCGGCCGAACAAGGTGTCCGGTCGGCGGACCTGCTCGTGCACGGCATCGTGGACCGCGTCATTCCCGAATATCCCGACGCCGCGGTCGAACCCGAGCAATTCTGCCTCCGCGTTGGCGCTGCCGTCCGCGACGAACTGGCAGCACTGGGCAACGTCGATACCACGCGCAGACTCGACGACCGCGCACAGCGATTCGACGGGATCGGTCAACACGATCCCGCCCTGGCAGCGGCTGGATAGTGATGGCGACCAAGGCTCAACAAGTGCTCGTCGACTATTACCGCACCAGGGCTGTGCGGACTCTGCCCAACCCCTCGACATCTGCGTGGGACTGGCAGCTTCACGGATCCTGCCGCGGAATAGACCCGTCGACTTTCTTTCCCAGCAACCGATCTCGGCGCGCCAATGACGAAGCACGCGCTAAAGCGGTGTGCAGCACATGCGCGGTCGTCGCTCAATGCCGCCAATACGCCATCGACGCCGCTGAGCCATACGGTATTTGGGGTGGTTTGACGCCCTTCGAGAGAGCCTTGCTGACTCCGCACACCCAACTGACCGGCCAACCCCGGCTCGCACCGAAGACAGGAGTAGAACCGTGACCATCGGCACCCATTCCGCGCCCGGCACCGTAGAAGCTGAGCCCACGGCGGCTGAGCCCGCAAAAGCCGCTGCCCCCAAAGGAATTCCCCATGACTTCGTCCCCGGTCTGGCCGGCGTGACAGCGTTCACGACGGAGATCGCCGAACCCGACCGGGACGGTGGCGCGCTGCGCTATCGCGGGGTGAACATCGAGGACTTGGTCTCGGAAAGAGTGGAGTTCGGCGACGTGTGGGGATTACTGGTGGATGGCGAGTTCGGAAATTGCCTTCCACCGGCGGAGCCGTTCGAACTGCCGGTGCACACCCGCGATGTGCGGGTCGACGTACAGGCCGGACTGGCCATGCTGGCGCCGATGTGGCGCTATCGGCCCCTGCTCGACATCGACGACCAGACCGCGCGGCAGCAGCTGGCCCGCACCTCGGCGATGGCACTGTCCTACGTCGCGCAATCCGCGCGCGGCTTCGACCTACCCGCGGTGCCGCAGTCGACGATCGACGAATGCACCACCACCGCCGGACAATTCATGACGCGATGGAAGGGCAACCCCGACCCGCGCCACGTCGAGGCCATCGACGCCTACTGGGTCTCCGCCGCCGAGCACGGCATGAACGCCTCGACCTTCACCGCCCGGGTGATCGCCTCAACAGGCGCCGACGTCGCCGCCGCGCTCTCCGGTGCGATCGGCGCGATGTCTGGACCGCTGCACGGAGGTGCGCCGGCACGGGTGCTGCCGATGATCGAGGAGGTGGAACGCACCGGTGACGCGATGGGCCTCGTCAAGGGCATCCTCGATCGCAAGGAGCGGCTCATGGGCTTCGGTCATCGGGTGTACCGAGCCGAGGACCCACGGGCGCGGGTGCTGCGCGCAACGGCAAAACGGCTCGAGGCTCCGCGGTATGAGGCCGCCAATGCGCTGGAACAGGCCGCGCTGGGCGAACTCCGCGAGCGTCAATCGGGCCGGCCGATCGAAACCAACGTCGAGTTCTGGGCCGCGGTCATCCTGGACTTCGCCGAGGTGCCGTCGCACATGATGCCGGCCATGTTCTGCTGCGCGCGCACCGCGGGCTGGTCGGCACACATTCTCGAGCAGAAGCGGCTCGGCAAACTGGTCCGCCCCGCTGCTCTCTACACCGGGCCGGGACCCCGTACGCCCAGTGCGGTCGAAGGTTGGCGAGAACTCCCCCGCAAGCCATCGCAGCGATCCAGCGAAACTGTGGGTCGCCGCTAGGCGCCACAGGTGAGCGCTTTCCGACCGAACCGCAAGGACCGAGTAGCTGAAAAGTGCTGATATTCAAGAGTTCTATTCGAAGGTGTCTCGATCGCGGCGGGTGCGCCAGTCACCGATCGCGGCGAGGCGCCGCCGCTGCTGCGCCGCGGCCCCGGCGTCGAGCCCACGACCGCGCTGCTCGAGATCTCCGATGACGCGTTCGCGGTGCTCAACGGGATTCGCGTCGTCGTATTTGAACTTGGCCTCCACGCGCAGCACCGTCAGCCGGACACCGCGGATACCGGAAAGCATCCGTCCATACGGCGCCGTGTCGACGGCCACGGCGGCGTGGCGACCCTCGGGTTGGAAGTCGGCGAGTTGCGCGGCAAGGATGTCCGCCTTGACCTGAGGGTCGTCGACCACCGTTGGTCGGCACACGAACTGCACCGCGGTGTAGTAGCTCGTCGGCACGCCGTCCTCGTCGGGCCCACCGGCCTTGGCCCGCCAGTAGGTTGGGATATAGGCGTAGTCACCGGTGACGGCCAGGCGTACCTCGGTGGCCGCCTCCAGATGCGGCCAAACCGGATTCGGTCGGGCCAGGTGCATGAGCAGCTCGTCGCCGGCGACGGTGAAGTGCAGCGGCAGCACGATCGGTGCCTGGGCCGGGTCAAGGTTGTTGACCGCGAGCATCCCGAACCGGTCGGTGGATGCCAGCCAGTCCTGCCACTCCGCAGTATCGAGCGCGGCATCCCACGGGTGAATGAGCATGTCAGTCTCCTTCGAAAGGCATTGTGCCGCTGGCTATCAGGCGACGAACCACTCGCACATCGGGTCCAAACCGTGTCAGATGGGCAACCAGGTCGTCGGCGGCGGCGTGAAGCGCCTCATCAGTCATCGGGTCGAGCGCGTCGAGGATGAACAGCGCCTCCCGCCACGCCGCCACATGAGGGAGCTGCTCCACCGGCCGCTCGCAAAGCGCCTGGCGTGCTGCGTCTTCCGCCGCCTGCAGCAGGGCGTCGCTTTCCTGATCGCTCGGGCCGGGCACCAGCCCGCCGACGGCCAGCAGCATGGCGCGGTAGTCGGGCCGCAGCGCGAACACCGAAGGGTCGACATGGGCGCCGGCGAGAACCCCTTGGAGAATGCCGGACTCAATCATCGACGACCTCCGACGCGGATCCCGCCCCAACCCCCGGCTCGAAGACGGCAAGTGAGAATCTCGCCGGCTGCGTCCCGACGTTGGCGTATGAGTGCGCCACGTCGCCGGGAAATGCGACTGCGTCGCCAGCATCGAGAGTGACCGACTGGTCGGAGACGCTGATCGTGACCTTGCCCTCGTGGACCTGCAGGAGCTCCTTGGTGCCCGGCGTGTGGGCTTCGCTCTTGTGCTGGTCCCCGGGGCACAGGGTCCAGTCCCACAGTTCGACCACGTTCGGTGGTTTGGTACCCGCCACCAGCACGCCACGTCCACCGCACTCACTGCTCCATAGAGCGGCACCGTCACCCTGGCGAGTGACCTTCACCGGCTTGGGTTGAGGTGGCTCGACCAACGCTGGCAGACCGACGCCGAGTGCATCGCTGATCCTCAGCAGCGTCCCCACACTAGGGTTCGCGGTGCCCTGCTCGACGTTGACCACCATTCGGCGACTCACCCCGGCAGTCTGCGCCAACTGATCCAGCGTCCAGCGCCGCGACTGCCGCTCCTGCCTGACCCGGGCACCGATCGCCGTTGCGAGGGCCGCAGTGCCCTGATCCACGAGTGCACCATAGCGCACTGAGAGTGCACTCGACGCTTGACGTCTCCGTCAGGTTGACCGTCACAAATCATGCATCGAATCGGTCAGGGCGACATGTCACAGTATGGCCAGCAGCTGAGTGGGCGCCTCACGCGTCCGTTGCGATGATCCGCGTGGCAGCTTCGACGGCCGTGCTCGAACTCGGTGCCGGACATGGCAAGCTGTCGGCCAAGATTCTGGAGTTGCATCCCACCGCGACGGTGACGGTCAGCGACTTGGACCCGACTTCGGTCGCCAACATCTCCAGTGGTGAACTCGGCGCCCATCCGCGGGTGCGCACACAGGTTGTCGACGCCACCGAAATCGCCGCCGACGACCACACCTACGACCTGGTGGTGCTCGCCCCGGCGTTCCATCATCTGCCGCCGGCAACCGCCGTTCGTGCGATCGCCGAAGCCACGAGGGTGGGGACGCGGTTTCTCGTGATCGACCTCAAACGTCCATCCCCGCTTGGGCTGATCCTCACACAACTGATCGTGGCGCCGTTGGCGGCGGTCGCGGTGCTGGTGCGACCGTCGTTCAGGCGCATCATGCACGACGGGTTCATCAGTGCGCTGCGCGCCTACAGCCACTCGGCGTTCGTCGCACTGGGCAAAGCGGCCGACC
>JBKOYU010000640.1:0-4506 GCA_046725575.1 Actinomycetota bacterium
GGCGCAGCCACAGCGGCGGACGCGACGGCGACCAGCGCGATCATCGCCTGCTTTGTGCGATACCACGGCGCCGGATGAGGGCGGAACGTCAATGTGCTGGTATTCGAGGCGCGAAGTTGACCGTTCACCGTCCAGGTGTTGACCGTCGGTGACATAGGCCGCGGGGCGGACGGCGAGGGTACGGGTTCGACTTCGCGCGGGGCTTCGTACCGTTCTGCTGGGATGTTGGTCGCGGGCTCACTGAATTGCCCGTCAGGGATCTGATCTACATACGTGGGTTCCGCGACCTGCGCGCGACCGAACCACCCGTCTTCTTCGTACGGGTCGTCCTCCCGGTGATCGAAGCCCCAATCCGGTGGGGCTTCGCGCTCAGTCACATACCGATGCTAACGCTGACCTGCAAGGCAGCGACATTTCAGGTGCTATCTCGGCCGTTTCACGCATCGAACTGCCGGTGTAACAAAGGGTTTCGATTAGTAGACGCCAGCCGTGGCTTCCATGGCAGTACGTTTCTCACCCTGCTGCGCAGGGACTGTCCGAGCCGTACGGCGGCTGTCAATGCTTCGCTCGACCCGTGGGGGCGGCCGAAATGCAAAGGAGAAGAGTGGCACGTAGTGCGCCCGATTCACCTGGCATATTGCCATGCAAGCTGCGATAACCCCAGAACAGGTAAAGGTTACCGAGCGAATCGGGCCAGCAACGTACGATCTCGCATGTGACCAGCACGTCCGCCGAGGCCCAGCGCCTACGCGACCTCAAGCTGCTGCGCCGCGTCCGTGATCGGATGGACCGCGAGTACGCGCAGCCGCTGGACGTCGAGGCGCTTGCCCGCGGCGTGAATATGTCGGCCGGTCACCTCAGTCGCCAGTTCAAACTCGCATATGGCGAGTCGCCGTACTCCTATTTGATGACGCGGCGCATCGAGCGGGCGATGGCACTGCTGCGCCGTGGCGACATGAGCGTCACCGAAGTGTGTTTCGCCGTCGGATGCTCGTCGCTTGGCACCTTCAGCACCCGGTTCACTGAGCTGGTCGGGATGCCGCCCAGCGCCTACCGGGAGCAGACGGCCCACGTGACGGAGGGGATGCCGTCATGCGTCGAGAAACAGGTCACCAAACCGATCAGGAATCGAGAAGCGCCAGCCACCGCGCTGCACTTAGCGTGAGCGTCATGGACATCACCATTCACTCCAGCATGCTCCCGCTCGACGACCCGGAGGAATCCCTTGCGTTCTACCGCGACACCCTCGGCTTCGAGGTCCGCCTCGACGTCGGAGGCGGCAAGATGCGCTGGATCACGGTCGGCCCGCCCAATCAGCCCGACACGTCCGTCGTCCTCTACCCGCCGACCGCGACTCCCGGCCTCACCGACGACGAGCGCCGCGTCATCGCCGAGATGATGGCCAAGGGCACCTTCGGCACGCTTCTGCTGGCCACCAAGGATCTCGACGGCACCTTCGAGCGATTGCAGACGGGCGACGTCGAGATCGTCCAGGAGCCGACCGAGCAGCCCTACGGGGTTCGCGACTGCGCCCTCCGCGATCCCGCCGGCAACATGGTCCGGATCCAGGAACTGCGCTGACACGATGACCACGACCAAGAAGGACACGCGGTCGCCGGCGCTGCACGCTGCCGACAGTCACGATCTGATCCGCGTGCATGGTGCCCGCGAGAACAACCTCAAGGACGTCAGCATCGAGATCCCGAAGCGCCGGCTCACGGTGTTCACCGGCGTGTCGGGCTCGGGCAAGAGCTCGCTGGTGTTCGACACGATCGCCGCGGAGTCGCAGCGGCTGATCAACGAGACGTACAGCGCCTTCGTGCAGGGCTTCATGCCGACGCTGGCGCGGCCCGACGTCGACGTCCTGGACGGGCTGACGACGGCGATCATCGTCAGCCAGGAGCGGATGGGCAGCGACCCGCGCTCCACGGTCGGCACCGCCACCGACGCGAACGCGATGTTGCGCATCCTCTTCAGCCGGCTCGGGAAGCCGCACATCGGCTCGCCCCAAGCGTTCTCCTTCAACGTCGCATCAATTAGTGGCGCGGGCGCGGTCACGCTTGAGCGTGGCGGGAAGACGGTCAAGGAGCGGCGCAGCTTTTCCATCACCGGCGGCATGTGTCCGCGCTGCGAGGGCCGGGGCTCGGTCAGCGACTTCGACCTGACTGCCCTGTACGACGACAGTAAGTCGCTCAACGAGGGTGCGCTCACCATCCCCGGCTACAGCATGGACGGCTGGTACGGCCGCATCTTCCGCGGCAGCGGATTCTTCGACCCGGACAAGCCAATCCGCAAGTACACCAAGAAGGAACTGAACGATCTGCTCTACAAGGAGCCGACCAAGATCAAGGTCGAAGGGGTCAACCTGACATATGCGGGGCTGATCCCGACGATCCAGAAGTCGATGTTGTCCAAGGACGTCGACGCGATGCAGCCGCACATCCGCGCCTTCGTGGAACGGGCGGTGACGTTCACGACGTGTCCCGAGTGCGACGGCACCCGGCTGTCCGAGCTGGCCCGGTCGTCGAAGATCAAACGGATCAACATCGCCGACGCCTGCGCGACGCAGATCAGCGACCTCGCAGAATGGGTCAAGGGTCTGGACGAGCCGTCCGTCGCACCCCTGCTTGCGGCGCTGCAGCACAGCCTCGACTCATTTGTCGAGATCGGGCTCGGCTACCTGTCCCTCGACCGACCATCGGGGACGCTTTCGGGCGGCGAGGCGCAGCGCGTCAAGATGGTCCGCCAGCTCGGGTCGTCGCTCACCGACATCAGCTACGTCTTCGACGAGCCGACGATCGGCCTGCACCCCCACGACATCCAGCGGATGAACGACCTGCTGTTGCAACTGCGGGACAAGGGCAACACCGTGCTCGTTGTCGAGCACAAGCCCGAGGCGATCGCGATCGCCGACCACGTAGTTGACCTCGGCCCAGGCGCCGGCGCCGCGGGAGGCGAGGTGGTCTTCGAGGGCACCGTCGAGGGGCTGCGGGGGAGCGGCACCATTACCGGCCAACATCTCGATGACCGGGCCACGCTGAAGGAGTCGCTGCGGAAACCCAACGGCGCGTTGGAAATTCGCGGTGCCAGCACCCACAACCTGCAGGACGTCGACGTGGACATCCCGCTCGGCGTGCTGGTCGTCGTGACCGGAGTGGCGGGCTCGGGCAAGAGCTCGCTGATCCACGGATCGGTGGCCGGGCGGGACGGAGTGGTGGCGATGGACCAGGCGCCGATTCGTGGCTCCCGACGGAGCAATCCAGGGACGTACACCGGACTGCTCGAACCTGTCCGCAAGGCGTTCGCGAAGGAGAACGGCGTGAAGCCGGCGCTGTTCAGCGCGAACTCCGAGGGTGCCTGCCCAAACTGCAACGGGGCCGGCGTCATCTACACCGACCTGGCGATGATGGCCGGCGTCGCCATCCCGTGTGACGTATGCGAGGGCAAGCGGTTCGAGGCATCGGTGCTTGAGTACAAGTTCGGCGGCCGCGACATCAGCGAGGTGCTCGCGATGTCGGTGACCGAGGCCGAATTGTTCTTCGGCGACGGCGACGGCGACGGCGACGCGAAAGTTCCTGCCGCGCATAAGATCCTCGACCGGCTCGCCGACGTCGGACTCGGCTACCTGTCCCTCGGCCAGCCGCTCACCACGCTGTCCGGTGGCGAGCGGCAGCGGCTCAAGCTGGCCGCGCAGATGGCCGAGAAGGGTGACGTGTACATCCTCGACGAGCCGACCAGCGGCCTGCATCTGGCCGACGTCGAACAACTGCTCGGACTACTCGACCGGCTCGTCGACTCCGGCAAGTCGGTTATCGTCATCGAGCACCACCAAGCGGTCATGGCGCATGCCGATTGGATCATCGACCTCGGTCCTGGGGCTGGCCACGACGGCGGCCGGATCGTCTTCGAGGGCACGCCTGCCGACCTCGTCGGCGCCCAATCCACCCTCACCGGCGAGCACCTCGCGGCCTACGTCGGCAGTTGATCGAGGTCCTTGCGGACGTCCGATCAAGCGAGCGCACGCAGACTTCTCAGCTGTCTGGAGCTGCCGCCGCGGCGAGGTTGGCCGCGAGGCTGACGAGTTCAGGCTGTACGCCAGGGACGGCCGCCATTGCTCCGCTCGATGCGAGGGTGAGCGGGGCGCCGGCGTAATCGGTGCATATCGCTCCCGCGGCGCGAGCGATCGCATGTCCGGCGACGACGTCATACGGGTTGTTGTGGGCCAGCACCATGCCCTGAATCTGGCCGCTGACGAGCCAGGTCCAGAGCACTGACGCCGCGCCGACGCAGCGAAAGCGCAGCGCGCGTCGGTGCACGCTCATACTGAGTTCGAGGTATGCGTCCAGCCGGGCGCCGCCGCGGTGAAAGGCGTCGCCCATCCCGATGATCCCGTCCTCGAGCGAGCCAACATCGGCCAGCGCACCCGAGTCGACCCGCACGCCGAGGAACGGCAGGTCGATGACGCCGAGCGTCGGCACGCCGTCTTCGAGTAGACCGAGCATCACT
>JBKOYU010000413.1:0-2576 GCA_046725575.1 Actinomycetota bacterium
GGTGCAAGCGAACTAGGGTGCTGCCATGGCGAGTGTCGTGTCCAGGGAGGCCTACTTCGAAACCGGCCTCGACGTGTTATCAGATCTGGGCTACGGCGGACTCAAGCTGGCCGAGGTCTGTAGCCGTCTCGGCGTCACCACCGGCTCGTTCTATCACTACTTCTCCGGCTGGCCGGTGTACACCAAGGAACTCGTCGCGTACTGGATGCAGGGTCGCACCGTGCAGGTCATCGAGGCGGTACGGGCCGAGCCGGATCCGCGGCGACGCATCGACACGTTCATCCATGTCGGGTTGACGCTGCCGCACGGCGCCGAGGCCGCGATCCGGGTGTGGAGTTCGGTCGACCCGCAGGTGTATCCGGTGCAGGCGGCGGTGGACCAACAGCGCTTCGACATCATGTTCGAGTCGGCCTTCGAGATTCTGCAGAACAAGAGGCAGGCCCAGCTGTTCGCGGCATGGGGGGTGTACCTGCTGGTCGGCTACGAACAGGCCACCCTGCCACGCGACAGCGATGCGCTGGAATGGATCGCCGGGCAGCTGCTCGACGCGCTCGACTCCGGCCGGTTCGCGTCGGTGCCAGGCGGTGAGTAACGCGGCCCAGACCGCCGCGGTATTGCGCCACGTCTTGTACCGGCTGCGTGCGCGCGACCCCGAATATGACGCACTGCGCCGTGCACTACGGGCGGCGATCGTGTTGCCCATCGCGGCCGCGGTGAGCTTCGCGGTCGGAGCCGGGTCGCAAACACCGCTGTTCACCATCTTCGGCTCGGTGGCGCTGTTGATACTGGTCGACTTCCCTGGCAACCGGCCGGCACGGGCGCTGGCGTATGGCGGCCTCGGGCTCAACGGCGCCATCCTCATCACGCTGGGCACGCTGGTCGCGCCGCACACGTGGTTGAGCGTCACGTTGATGTTCGTGCTGGGGGTGGCGGTGATCTTCGTCGGTGTCCTCAGCGAAATCGTCGCCGCCGGTCAGCGCGCGACGCTGCTGATGTTCGTGTTGCCCGCCTGCACACCTGTCGGGCCCCTACCGGAGCGGCTACTGGGCTGGCTGATTGCGCTTGCGCTGTGCGTGCCGGCCGCCTTGTTCCTCTTTCCGCCGCGACATCACGACGAGCTGCGCGCATACGCGGCACGCGTATGCAACAGGCTGGCCGACCGGCTGGAGGGCACCGCGTCGGGACGGGAAGTCACCAAGGCAATGAACGCGCTTGATGCGACCTTTCTCGGCGCCGACTATCGGCCCGTCGCGCTCACCGCTGGCAGCCGCGCGCTGGTGCGGGTGGTCGACGACCTCGGTTGGCTGTCCGATCGGATCACCGACGACACCGGTCGGCTACTCGGGGCGATGATGGATCCCGCGGTGCGGGTGCTGCGGGACTCGGCGGCGGTGCTGCGGCTGCGCAGCGTTGCGGAGCGGGCGGCGCGCAGCGCCGATCTTCGCGATGCGCTGACCGAGCTGCGGTCGGTGTCGCAAGGGCGCTACCGCGAGGACATCACCGAACTGCTCGGCGAATCCAGCGACGCGGCGGCGGTGGAGGTCGGCCGCAAGCTGTTGAACCGTCGCACCATCGCGGCCACCGTCGCGGTGACCGGCCGGATCATCCGCAACGCAGCGGCCGCGGACGCCCGACCGGTGTGGGCGCGGGTGCTGGGCCGTCGACTGCCCGACACCGGAGCGGCCGATTGGGTGATGCCCGAAACCGTCGCGGTCGCCGCCATCACCAAAGGATTCCTGGCCACCAGGGCGGTCGTGCTCCGCAACAGCCTGCGCACGGGACTCGGGTTGGCGCTTGCAGTCGCCGTCACCCATGTGTTTCCGGTGGAGCACGGATTCTGGGTGGTGCTCGGCGCGATGTCGGTGTTGCGCAGCAGCGCGCTGACAACCGGAACACGGGTGTTGCGGGCCGTGGCAGGCACGGCGGTCGGTTTCGTATTGGGTGCGGTGGTCATCGAGTTGCTCGGCGTGGATCCCGTTGTGCTGTGGATACTTTTGCCGATCGTCGCGTTCGGTTCGGCCTATGTGCCCGAGGTGTACTCGTTCGTCGCCGGCCAGGCCGCATTCACGATGATGGTGCTGATCAACTTCAACCTGATCGTGCCGACGGGCTGGCAGGTGGGATTGATACGGGTGGAGGACGTCGTGGTCGGCGCACTGGTAGGCATCATGGTGTCGATCTTGCTGTGGCCGCGAGGCGCGACGGCAGCGGTGTCCAAGGCAATCGAGGACGCCCGGGCCGTCGGCGCCAAGTTCTTGAAGGAGGCGGTGCTGCGGGTTACCCGCGGCGCCTCCGAAGACGCCACCGACCGCGTCATCGCGCTCAGCCGCGCGGGGTTGGAAGCCTCGCGGACCGTGGATGATGCTGTCCGGCAATATCTTTCGGAGAACGGGGGAACGACGGAGCTGCGGGCGCCCGTGGTACGGTCCGCCAACCGTGCCATCCGGTTGCGCGCCGCGGCCGAGTTGATTGCCGACGTCGTGCCGCCCCCGCTCGGGGTGTACCCACAGACGCGGGAGGTGCTCGAGCTGTCTCTTATACACATCTGACGCTGCCGACGATTATCTTACCGTGTA
>JBKOYU010000707.1:0-3680 GCA_046725575.1 Actinomycetota bacterium
CGGATGGTGATCTCTGCCGCGCTGCTGATCCGGGAACGCGGCGCGCAGCCGACGGCGATCGCCGACGTGCTCGAGCACAGCGGTGCCCCGCGCGGCTCGGCCTATCACTACTTTCCCGGTGGCCGCACTCAATTGCTCTGTGAGGCAATCGATTACTCCGGCGAGTATGTTGCGGCCAAGATTGCCAAGGCCGAAAGCGGCCTCGACGCTCTCGACGGCCTTGTCGCGTACTACCGCAAGCAGCTGCTTCGCTCCGATTACCGCGCGGGTTGTCCCGTCGTCGCGGTGACAGTGGAAGCCGGCGATCCCGCCAAGCAGGACCAGGCCAATCCGGTGATCGACCGCGCGGCGGCGGCCTTCGCCCGCTGGACGGACCTCATCGCACAGAGGCTGGTGGCCGACGGCGTGTCCGCGACGCGTGCCGAACAACTCGCGATGCTGACCACCACCGCGATCGAGGGCGCGATCGTCGTCGCCCGCGCCTCGCACGAACTCAAGCCCCTCGACTCAGTCCACGGCCAGCTGCGGGACCTGCTGGCCGCCGAAGCCCCGGAAAGGAAGCCCCGCGATGGTCGGTGAATGGCAGTCAACCGCGTGCATCCTCTGTGAGTGCAACTGCGGCATCGTCGTGCAACTCGACGGCCGCAAGCTCGCCAAGATCCGCGGCGACAAGGACCATCCCGCCTCGCAGGGCTACACCTGCAACAAGGCGCTGCGGCTCGACCACTACCAGAACAACGGCAACCGGCTGACCTCCCCCATGCGCAGGCGTCCCGACGGTAGCTACGAGGAAATCGACTGGGACACCGCTATTTCCGAGATTGCCTCGGGCTTCAAGCGCATCGCCGACACCTACGGCGGCGACAAGATCTTCTACTACGGCGGCGGCGGGCAGGGCAACCATCTCGGCGGCGCCTACAGCGGCGCCTTCCTCAAGGTGCTGGGTTCGCACTACCGCTCCAATGCGCTCGCCCAGGAGAAGACCGGTGAGGCGTGGGTCGACGCCCACCTCTACGGCGGCCACACCCGCGGCGAATTCGAACACGCCGAGGTGTCGGTGTTCATCGGTAAGAACCCGTGGATGTCGCAGAGCTTCCCGCGTGCTCGCGTCGTGCTCAACGAGATCGCCAAGGATCCCGGCCGCTCGATGATCGTGATCGACCCGGTGCTGACCGACACGGCGAAGATGGCCGACATCCACCTTCGGGTGCGGCCCGGGACGGACGCCTGGTGCCTGTCTGCGCTTGCCGCCGTGCTGGTGCAGGAAAACCTGTGCAATGAGGCGTTTCTCGCCGATCACGTCAACGGTGTCGAGCCGGTCCGGGACGTGTTGCGCGACGTCCCGGTCGGCGAGTACGCACAGCAATGCGGCGTCGACGAAGAACTGATCCGCACCGCGGCACGGTGCATCGCCGGTGCCGACACTGTGGCGGTGTTCGAGGACCTCGGTATCCAGCAAGCGCCCAACAGCACGCTGTGCTCCTACCTGAACAAGCTGCTGTGGATCCTGACCGGCAACTTCGCCAAACGTGGTGGGCAGCACCTGCATTCATCGTTCGGACCACTCTTCCGCCACACTCGCGGCGTCGGCCGTACCCCAGTGACCGGAGCGCCGATCGTCGGCGGGCTGATACCGAGCAATGCGGTGCCCCAAGAGATCCTGACTGACCATCCCGACCGTTTCCGCGCGATGATCGTGGAAAGCAGCAATCCCGCGCATTCCCTCGCCGATTCCGCGGCGTGCCGCGCGGCCTTCGAGTCACTCGAGCTGATGGTGGTGATCGACGTCGCGATGACGGAGACGGCCAGGCTGGCCACCTATGTGTTGCCTGCGGCGAGTCAGTACGAGAAACCCGAGGCGACGTTCTTCAATCTGGAGTTCCCGCACAACACATTTC
This sequence comes from Actinomycetota bacterium, assembly GCA_046725575.1. GTDB lineage: Bacteria > Actinomycetota > Actinomycetes > Mycobacteriales > Mycobacteriaceae > Mycobacterium. Next base: position 1,899 of record JBKOYU010000707.1, read on the forward strand.
ACCTTCGGCATCCGTTGCTCGAGCCGCTCGAGGGCACGCTGCCCGAGCCCGAGATCTGGGCGCGGCTGATGCGTGCGCTCGGCGTGATCGACGACGCCGAGCTGCAGCCGTTGCGTGATGCCGCCGAGCAAGGGCTGGCGGCGTACGCGCAAGCGTTCCTGTCGGCGGTCGGCGCCAATCCGATGTTCAACAAGGCGCTGCCGTTCGTGCTGTACGAAACGCTGGGACCGACACTCCCCGACGGGCTCGCGGGTGCTGCCGCGCTGTGGGGTCTGGCGCAGAAGGCCGCGATGACGTATCCAGACGCCGTTCGGCGCGCGGGCCACGCCGACGGCGACGCGCTGTTCGAGGCGATTCTCACCAGCCGGTCCGGTGTGACGTTCACCGTCCACGAATACGAAGACGACTGGCAGCTGGTGAGCCACGCCGACCACAAGATCGCCCTCGATATGCAAGAGATGCTCGACGAGATACGCCGACTGTCCGATGGGCGTGCCGGGCTGACCACGCCCGAGTTCCCGATCGTGCTATCGGCCGGTGAGCGGCGGGCATACACCGCAAACGACATTTTCCGCGACCCGTCCTGGCGCAAACGCGACACCGACGGCGCGCTGCGCGTCAGCATCGAGGACGCCGAGGCGTTGGGTCTCACGGATGGCGGCCGCGCCCGGATCACCACCGCGGCGGGCAGCGTCGAGGCGAGCGTGGAGATCAGCGAGACGATGCTGCCGGGGCACGCGTCATTGCCGAACGGATTCGGCCTCGACTACATCGACGCCGACGGCCGTGCGACCGTCCCCGGCGTCGCGCCCAATTCGCTCACCTCCACCGAGTGGCGCGACGCCTACGCCGGCACACCATGGCACAAGCACGTTCCTGCCCGCATCGAGCCGGTGGCGGCCCTCACTACGGCGTAATCACGGAATCGGTTGGCCGACGCCGAGCATGTTGCCTTCGCTGTCGCGAAACCACGCGGCCTTCTCACCGGAGCCCTTGCTCGGGTAGTTGCCCGCCACGTCGGCGATTCCGTCGACAGTCTTCAGGCCTGGTACGTCGACTTCCTCGAAAACGACTCCGCGCCTGCGTAACTCGGCGACAGTGGCCGCCAGGTCGTCGACCTCCCAGCCCATCTGCGTGAACGTCCCCGGTGAGGCGCCCGTGGACTTGAACAACGCGAAGACGCCGTTGGCGCACCGGTAGAGAAGGCCGCCCGGCCGCTCCTCGCTCGGCTCTAGCCCGAGCTTCTCGGAGTAGAACGCCCGCGCCCGCTGCAGATCCTGGGCGGGCAGCCGGGTGGCGACACGACCGTCTTTGAGCATCGTCGGTCCTTTCGGTTGTGTGCCGCCGACCCAGGTGTCGTCGATGGGCCGATCGTAACGCCGCCGGCTAGGCGAGAAGACGCTGTGTGGCCCGTTCCAACACCTGCCGTCGGCTGCGCCCCTCGTGGTCGGCGGCGATGAAGTGGCTGCCGATGGCCAGCGAAAAGGCGAGCATGCCGCGTGCCTCGACGTCGTCCGGGTCGTCGCTGAATGTGCCGATGAGAGCGCGCAAGTACTCCATGCGCCGGTTGTCGACGCGTCGCAGGCGCCTGGCCACTGCCCGATCGCGGCGGGCCCAGTCGCGCACGGCCAGATCGATCGGAAGTAGTTCGCGCGAGAAGGTGAGCATGCCTGCCATGCGGACCTTGTCCCTCGGGTCGCCGCCTTCCTCCTCCACGCGCTGCAGAACCTCATCGGTGCTTCGGTGCTCCCACGCGTCCAGCAGCGCGTCGAGGAAGACCTG
>JBKOYU010000109.1:0-4327 GCA_046725575.1 Actinomycetota bacterium
GAATTAAACCGCTGACCAGCGGGATTTAAAAGTCTAGACATATAAAGAGAGGATCTCAAGATGAAGAAGTTAGGACTTGCCGCTGCGATGGTCAGTGGCGTAGCCGTTGCGATCATCGGACTGGCAGCTCCGGCAGCCGCCGCGCCGACCGGCCCAGGCAGTGCCCAGCAGACGATCAATGAGCTGCAGGCCCAGGGCTACACCGTGATCGTGAACCGGATCGGTACCGCCCCGCTCGACCAGGCCACGGTCGTGGCCGTTCGACCCGGGCAGACGTACTCGCGCACGGACACCGGTGTTCCCGGTGCGGGCAATGACATCTACACGACCGTCACCGACAAGACGGTCTACGTAGACGTCAAGTAAGTCGGAACACGACGAGGGGCATCCAATTGGGTGCCCCTCCTTCGTATTTTGGGCAGTACGTGGGCGATGCTGTAGCCGTGATCGAACTGGCGCGCTACCAGGAGGGCCCGTCGAGCGTCGTGGTGTCGCGCGACGGTGACGGTCTCGTGTTCTGGTCGTCCTATGACGACTACGGCAGGACGATCACGGAAGAATCCCGCATCGCGGTCGCCGACTTCGTCGCCAAGGGCGAGGGACCATGGCCCTGGTACGACCTAGGCGACAAACGCGACGGCACCCTGATGGTGCTCGACGCGCTCGGCGTCGACCCGCCAGCCTGGACGACACCGTTGCCCGATAACGTCCTCGATCTCTTCGACCGGGCCCGCAGCGGAAGCTCGGAAGTCATCGAGCTGCTGGCCTGGGGCGCCGAGCCGGATCCCGTGGATCCCTGTGGCGCGTCACCACTTTGGTACGGCGTGCGCTCGCTGTCCTCGGGCATCGTCGTGGCCCTGATCGACGCCGGCGCCGACGCAGGCCGCCGCATCGAGCTGTCGGCCCGAGGTGAGCGGTTCACGACGATCCTGCACGAGATCGTCCGGCTCGGCCGCACTGTCGCGCTCGCCCACGCCCTCGCCAAGGGAACGGACCCAAACCTCAGAGACTCCGAGGGTGCCACGCCACTGCACGTCGTCGACGCCAACAACGACAACGTCAACCCCGAGATGGTCCGCACGCTCGTACGCGCCGGAGCCGCGGTCGACGCCGCGATGCCAAGCGGCACGCAACCCATCGAACACGCTGCCCGCCAGATTCTGCCCGCGACAACAGCAGCCATGGTCGACCTCGGCGCCGACCCCCGCCGCGGCCTCGACGCACTCCTGTCGTGGTGGGCAGTCGGGGTGCGCAACGCGGGATACCGGGCCGGCGACGTCGCCGACGTCATCGACATCCTGCGCGCCGGCGGGGCCGACGTGACCGAGCGGCACCGCGACTTGGCAGCCAACGCCGGAGCGTCGCAGGTCGAAGCCGCGCTTCGCCGCTAGAGTCGCCGCTGTGGCGGGTTACTCCCGGTTTGTCGCAATCGGCGACAGCCAGACCGAGGGCCTCTGGGACGGCGACGACAGAGTCGGCCTACGGGGATTCGCCGACCGGCTCGCCCAACTCGTCGACGCGCACTACCCCGATCTGGCCTACGCCAATCTGGCGGTGCGGGGCCGTCGTATCCGTGACCTCCTCGACGATCAGCTTCCCCAGGCGCTGGCGATGGAACCCGATCTGGTCACCGTGTGCATCGGGATGAACGACGTGACCCGGCCAGGGCCCCATTTCGACCACGCCCTCACCGAACTCGAAGACCTGCATGCGCAGCTGGCTCTGTCGGGGGCAACGGTGGTCACCACGACATTCCCCGACCTCGCGCAGATCATTCCGATCGGCCGCATCCTTTCGGCCCGTGTGTTGCGTATCAACGACGAGATCAGGAAGGCCGCGGACTGGTACGACTTCCGGCTGGTCGACCTCTACGACGCGCCTTCGATGACCCACCCGGACACCTGGAGCGCCGACCGCGTGCACGGGTCACCGAAGGGCCACGCGCTATTCGCCGCCGCGGCGGCCGAGGCGCTGGGTTTGCCTGGGAGCAACCATGATTGGGCCGAGATCGGCGACGGACCCGTTCGTCAGTCGCTTCGGTCGATGGCGTACTCGCAGGCGCTGTGGACGCAGAACTTGCTCATGCCGTGGTTGTGGCGGCACGTGCGGGGCCGGTCCGCAGGAGACGGTCGCGGTCCCAGACGGCCGCGGCTCGGAAGCGTGGCGGCCTAAAAGCCGAGGATCCCCAGCGGGATCGGCGACTGCCCGTTGGCGATCGACGACACCGCCGCCGGGCAGAACAACGAGATCGCGATGCCGGTGAACATCGTCCCCGGGCCCAGCGACATGCCGCCCGCATCTGCCACCTTGGCGGCGACGTCGGCGGCCGTCTGACCGGGCTCGGCCAGCATCGGGCAGACCTGCTGACCCAGCGCTGCCGCATTGCCAGGGTCGGCGGTCCCGATCCCGGCGTCGGTCAAGGCCGAGAGGAACGCGTCGTCGCTCGTGTCGGCCTGCGCCGGCGCGGCCCACACCAGGCCGGAAGCCAACACACCGGCGGACACGGCAAAGGCCAGGGTTTGTCTGCGCTGCACCCCGGAATCGTAACGTTCCCCGTGCCCGGCCGGCTAAACGTCCTCGTCAGATGCCGGTCCAGGCCGCGTCGATGCTATCGGCCACGTCGATGATCTTGGCCTTCTGCGAAGCCGGGCTATCGATCTCGCCTGCGACGTGGGCGGCGATGAACCGCCTGATCTCCGCGTCGACGCCGGCGACGATCCGCAGCACCTCCCCGCGCAACGACCTCGACGTGACGTGAATGGAGATATCCGACGACCGCGGTTTCTCGACATCGATGATCAGCAGCAGCGGCCCGGCGGCCCGTGCCGTCGCCCGCAGCGCGATCTCTCCGAACACCATGAATTTCGGCCTGTCGATCCGCAGGTCGATGACCATGTCGATTTCGAGGGGGATCCGGATGGAGAAGGTGATCATCTCGCCGACCTGCCGGGTCACCCGAGGCTCCATGACCCTGACCTTGGCGGTCACCTTGGCGATCTTGCCCGGGCCCTGCCCGATCGGGCCCATCTCGAACGCGTCGCCCGCGATGGCGGCGATCGCTCCGCCGACGCGGTCTTCGGTCACTGCGACCTCGAAGAACTTGCGGCCGAATTCTTCGTAAGTCATGTAGTCATCGGCGTCCATGGTGGTGTAACCGTCTCACGTCCGCCGACCGAACCGGTGCAACGCGACCGAATCGAGACAACAGCCGCGGCTAGCCGCCGCCCTTCTGGCCACGCGCTTCGGCCCCCGTTTCGCCGACGTCGAGCGAATCGTCTGAGGCCGTCCGGCCGACGTCGGTGCCGTCGTCCCCATCCTGTTTGCCCGCGCGGGATCCGGCGACGGTATCGTCCTCGTCGACGTCGGATTCGGTCTCGTCGTCATCGTCGCGCCGGCTGATGCGCTCGGTCTACCCCACCGGGCAACGGGTGAAACGACTCAACCAGCCTCGGTGAAGAGGCGAATCCTTGTGATGGCAACGGGTTCCGAGCCGACCTCGGTGAAGATCACGCTGCGCTGCCCGGCACGCTCGATAGCCGCGACGACCGCATGCCCGGATCCGATGAGCTTGCGCCACCGCGCTCCGGAGAGATGTCTCAGTAGGTCGGCGGCGCTCAGTTGAAGGTCGTCCCCGCTGGAGATGCGCACCCCGCCGGCGAGCCGTCTCCGCATGCCGACCTCGTCGCCGGCGCATGCCGCGTCCAGGAAGCGCGCGACGACGCCCTTGGCTCCGGAGCCGATACCGCGGAATCCGCCGAGAAATCCGAGAGTACCGACCAACCCCTGGTTGGTGAGCAGGAGCTTCGACAGTTGAAGGCCCGCGGGCACGGCCCGGATACCGCCACGCAGAAACTGGCCCACCATTGCCGGTAGCTCCCAAAAGGCTGACAGCGCAGCGATTTTCAGCTCACCCGCATCGTCTTGCAGGTCGTAGCGGATGTAGACGGGCACCCTCAGCGTGACCGTCGACGCCATCGTCACCTCGAGTTCCCCGTCACGGACAACCGTCGAGCCGACCACGATGTCGACGTCCGGATGAAAACGGATGTCGCGTGGACCGATGAACGTGTCGTAGAAGCTGCCGATCGCCGCTACTCCCCGATGCGGCGTGGATCCGACCGGGTGCTCGACACGTCCGTTCGACGTGAAGAGGCCAACCCAGGCCTTCCGATCACGGGCGCCCGCTGCCGCAGGCGATCGCTCGGCGGTCGCCAGCATGTCAGCGCGAGTGAAGGCCATACGGTTTGCCTACCACCTGCCCTTGGCCTCAGTCGACTACTCGCCCACGCGCAGGCACACTGTGGTTACCGCAATGCAGCGGTGTACG
>JBKOYU010000856.1:0-12175 GCA_046725575.1 Actinomycetota bacterium
GTGTGACCCGGCGTGGCCATTACGGTAATCCGCAGACCGGCCGCGTCGATGACCTCGCCGTCGCTCAGCGGACCCCCGAGGCCACGCAGGAACCCGCTGCCCACGGCCCGAACGACCGCGCCGGTCAGCTCTACGATCCTGTCGATGCCGCCGGTGTGGTCCTCGTGCTTGTGGCTGATCAGCACGAGCGGGATCTCGCCGAGCTCGGCGATCCGCGCGATGTGCTCGTCGTCCTCCGGCCCGGGGTCGACGACCACCATCTCGTCGCTGCCAGCGCCGCGCAGCACCCAGGTGTTGGTGCCGTCCAGCGTCATCAGCCCGGGGTTGTTGCACAACAGCGCCGACGCGGTCGCGGTGACGGGACGCAGCAGCCCGTAGGCCGGGTGCTCCAGTGTCACTGAACCTCGACGATCAGCTCGACCTCGACGGGCGCGTCCAGCGGCAGCTCGGCCACCCCCACCGCGGAGCGGGCGTGCGCGCCGGCGTCGCCGAAGACCTCGCCGAGCAACTCCGATGCGCCGTTGATGACGCCGGGCTGGCCATGGAACCCCGGCGCGGACGCCACGAAGCCAACGACCTTGACCACCCGGGTGACGGAGTCGATGCCGACCAGCGAATGCACCGCGGCCAGGGCGTTGAGTGCGCAGAGCCGTGCGAGATCCTTGCCCTCCTCGGGGCTCACTTCGGCGCCCACCTTGCCGGTGCCCGCCAACTTGCCCGACTGCATCGGCACCTGTCCGGCCGTGTAGACCAGGTTGCCGGTGCGCACCGCGGGCACGTAGACGCCCGCCGGCGGGACGACGTCGGGCAGCTCGATGCCCAGGTCGGCGAGTCGGTCCGATGCGCTCATTTCGGCCGCTTGAGGTAGGCCACGTGCTGCTCACCCGTCGGGCCCGGCAACACCGACACCAGTTCCCAGCCGTCGTCACCCCACTGGTCGAGGATCTGTTTCGTCGCATGTGTCAACAGCGGGACCGTGGCGTATTCCCAACGGATCGGTTCGGTCATGGGCTGAGCTTATCGGGAAGCGATCCGGGCTTGGTTAGCATGCAGGGGTGGCTACCTCAGCGAACGGCGGTAGACCGGTCGGCTGGCCGTCGCGCCTGACCAAGGCGCGTCTGCACTTCGTCACCGGCAAGGGCGGAACCGGCAAGTCGACAATTGCGGCCTCGCTGGCGCTGGCGCTGGCCGCCGGTGGCCGCAAGGTGCTGTTGGTGGAAGTCGAAGGGCGCCAGGGCATTGCGCAGCTGTTCGACGTGCCGCCGCTGCCCTATGCGGAGGTCAAGATCGCCACCGCCGACGGCGGCGGTCAGGTCAACGCGCTGGCGATCGACACCGAGGCGGCGTTCCTCGATTACCTCGACATGTTCTACAACCTCGGCCTGGCCGGCCGCGCGATGCGCCGGATCGGCGCAGTCGAGTTCGCGACGACGATCGCACCGGGCCTGCGTGACGTGCTACTGACCGGCAAGATCCGCGAGATCGTGACCCGCGCCGAGAAGGGCAAGACACCCGTCTACGACGCCATCGTGGTGGACTCCCCGCCGACGGGCCGCATCGCCCGCTTCCTCGACGTCACCAAGGCGGTGTCGGACCTCGCGAAGGGTGGCCCCGTGCACTCGCAGGCGGAAAGCGTGGTCAAGGTGTTGCATTCCGACCTCACCGCGATCCACCTCGTCACCCTGCTGGAGGCGCTGCCCATCCAGGAGACGCTCGAAGCGATCGAGGAACTCCAGGAACTGGACCTGCCGATCGGCAGCGTGATCGTTAACCGCAACATCCCGGCCTATCTGCCTGCCGACGACCTCGCCAAGGCGGCCGAAGGAGACATCGACGCCGACGCCGTCCGCATGGGCCTGGAAGATGTCGGAATCACCTTGTCCGACAGCGACTTTGCCGGCCTGCTCACCGAGACGATCCAGCACGCGACGCGCATCAAGGCCCGCGCCGAAAGCGCCGAGGAACTCGACGAGCTCGATGTGTCGCGGCTCGAGTTGCCGCAGATTCCCGACGGAGTCGACGTCGGTAGCCTCTACGAGCTCGCCCAAGCGCTCGAACGACAGGGGGTTCGATGAGTACCGTTCCGCCGGCCCTGGACATGCGGACGATCCTGTCCGACACGGCCAACCGCGTCGTGGTGTGTTGCGGCGCCGGCGGAGTCGGCAAGACCACCGCCGCGGCCGCGATGGCCTTGCGCGCCGCCGAGTATGGCCGCACCGTCGTGGTTTTGACCATCGACCCAGCGAAGCGATTGGCACAGGCGCTCGGCATCAAGGATCTCGGCAACACGCCGCAACGGGTTCCACTTGCACCCGAGGTCCCCGGCGAACTGCACGCCATGATGCTCGACATGCGCCGGACGTTCGACGAGATGGTGATCCAGTACTCCGGACGCGAACGGGGCGAAGCGATTCTGGACAACCAGTTCTACCAGACCGTGGCCACGTCACTGGCCGGCACGCAGGAGTACATGGCGATGGAGAAGCTGGGTCAGCTTCTCGCCCAAGACAAGTGGGACCTGATCGTCGTCGACACCCCACCGTCGCGCAATGCACTGGACTTCCTAGACGCGCCGCAACGGTTGGGCAGCTTCATGGATAGCCGGCTGTGGCGCCTGCTGCTGGCTCCCGGTCGCGGGATCGGGCGCCTCGTCACCGGCGCGGTCGGTCTTGCCATGAAGGCGCTGTCCACGGTGCTGGGCTCCCAAATGCTCGCCGACGCAGCGACTTTCGTACAGATGCTCGATACGACGTTCGGCGGGTTCCGGGAAAAGGCGGACCGCACGTACGCATTGCTCAAGCGGCGCGGCACACAGTTCGTCGTGGTGTCGGCCGCCGAGCCCGACGCGCTGCGGGAGGCGTCGTTCTTCGTCGACAGGCTCTCTCAGGAGCACATGCCACTGGCCGGGCTGATCCTCAACCGCACGCATCCCATGCTGTCGGACCTGCACTACGAAAAGGCCACCGAGGCCGCCGAGGACCTCGAAAAGCAGGATCCCGACGCGTTGGCGGCCGCGGTGCTGCACATCCACGCCAACCGGGCAATGACGGCCAAGCGGGAGATCCGGTTGCTGTCGCGGTTCACCGGCGCCAACCCGCACGTCGCGATCGTGGGTGTGCCGTCGCTGCCGTTCGACGTGTCGGACCTGGAAGCGCTGCGGGCGATCGCCGATCAGATCACCGGCGAGGCTCGAGCGGCTTGATGGCGGCTTAGACCGCGCTGCGGTGTTTGCGCTGGGCGGTGAAGAACTCAGCCCAGGACACCACCTCGGGGTGCTGTTTGAGCAGGGCGCGGCGCTGGCGTTCGGTCATGCCGCCCCACACGCCGAACTCGACGCGGTTGTCCAGGGCGTCGGCGCCACACTCGAGAATCACCGGACAATGCCGGCAGATGACGGCGGCCTTGCGTTGCGCGGCGCCGCGTACGAAGAGTTCATCCGGATCGGCCTGGCGGCATCGAGCCTGGGATACCCACGCGATGCGGGCCTCGGCCTCTGCGCCGTGGACAATGCTGTGTGCTGACGTGTTCGGGGTTGTCCTCCGCGCTGCGGGCCTCGTACCTGACACCAGCGATCCCTTCGTTCCAGCCATCTCAGCGACGACGTAGTCCTCCGGTGTAGAACGCTGATGCGATCTACGCCACAGTGCACGCGTCGAGTGTGACCTGCATCGCACTGTGAGCCAAACGTAGGTGGTCAGGGCGGTTCTGCGCAATAGGTGAAACCCTACTTTTTTGGGACGACCGTGCCGTCAGACCGCGAAATTGACGCAACAGCAGGTCGGCGCGCGCAGCGAACCCGGCAATCGACCGACATAAGCTGCCATTTTGCGGCGTCGTTACTCTGTACTCCATGCCGGAGAGCCCCCCGCCCCGACCGCCGACGACGGTCACGGTCATCAAGCTCGCTTGGTGCTGTTTGTTGGCCAGCGTGGTCGTGGCGGGGCTGATGTTTCCCGTGGTCGGCGGGTTCGGTTTGCTGTCCAACCGCGCCTCGGACGTGGTCGCCAACGGCTCGGCCCAACTCGTCGAGGGCGAGGTGCCGCAGGTGTCGACGATGGTGGACGCCAAGGGCAACGTCATCGCGTGGCTGTATTCACAGCGACGGTTCGAGGTACCGAGCGACCAGATCGCCAACACGATGAAGCTCGCGATCGTCTCGATCGAGGACAAGCGGTTTGCCGAGCACAACGGCGTGGACTGGCAGGGCACGCTCACCGGCCTGTCCGGATATATGTCCGGGAACCTCGATACCCGCGGCGGGTCGACCCTCGAGCAGCAGTATGTGAAGAACTACCAGCTACTGGTGATCGCGCAGACCGACGCCGAGAAGCGCGCTGCAATCGAGACCACCCCCGCCCGCAAGCTGCGCGAGATCCGCATGGCGCTGACCCTCGACAAAACGTTCACCAAGCCGGAGATCCTGACCCGCTACCTCAATCTGGTGTCGTTCGGCAACGGCGCGTACGGCATCCAGGACGCGGCTCAGACCTATTTCGGCATCAACGCCTCCGAGCTGAACTGGCAGCAGGCGGCGCTGCTGGCGGGCATGGTGCAGTCGACGAGCACGCTGAACCCGTATACCAACCCCGACGGTGCGCTGGCACGTCGAAACCTGGTGCTGGACACCATGATCGACAACCTGCCGGAGCACGCCGATGAGCTGCGCGCCGCCAAGGAGCAGCCGCTGGGGGTCCTGCCGCAGCCCAACGAGCTGCCCCGGGGCTGCATCGCCGCCGGCGACCGCGCGTTCTTCTGCGACTACGCGCTCGAATACCTGGCCCGCGCCGGGATCAGCAAGGAGCAGGTCGCCAAGGGCGGCTACATGATCAAGACCACGCTTGATCCCGACGTGCAGATCCCGGTGAAGTCGGCGATCGATGGCATCGCGAGCCCCGACCTCGACGGCGTCGCCAGCGTGATGAGCGTGATAAAGCCGGGCAAGGAGTCGCATCCGGTGCTGGCGATGGCCAGCAACCGCACCTACGGGTTGAACACAGACATCGGTGAGACCATGCAGCCCCAGCCGTTCTCGCTAGTCGGTGACGGTGCAGGCTCGATCTTCAAGATCTTCACGACCGCCGCCGCGCTGGATATGGGCATGGGCATCAACGCGCAGCTGGACGCGCCAGCCCGGTTCCAGGCCAAGGGCCTGGGCAGCGGCGGCGCGCCCGGCTGCCCGGCGGCGACGTGGTGCGTGCAGAACGCAGGCAACTACCGCGGCCAGATGAGCGTCACCGACGCGTTGGCAACCTCGCCGAACACCGCGTTCGCCAAGCTGATCTCTCTTGTGGGCGTGCAGCGCACCGTCGACATGGCGGTCAAGCTGGGCCTGCGGTCCTACGCGCTGCCGGGCACGGCCCGTGACTATGATCCGCAGAGCAACGAGAGCCTGGCCGACTTTGTCAAGCGGCAGAACCTCGGCTCGTTCACCTTGGGCCCGATCGAGGTCAACGCCCTCGAACTGTCGAATGTCGCTGCCACGCTGGCCTCAGGCGGCGTCTGGTGCCCACCGAACCCGATCGACAAGGTCATCGACCGCAACGGCAAGGACGTTGCCGTCACCACCGAGACGTGCGAGCAGGTGGTGCCCGAAGGGTTGGCCAACACCTTGGCCAACGGGATGAGCAAGGACGACCAGGGCGCGGGCACCGCCGCCGGGTCGGCCGGGTCGGTGGGCTGGGACCTGCCGATGTCGGGCAAGACCGGAACCACCGAGGCCCACCGCTCGTCGGGCTTCGTCGGCTTCACCAACACGCTCGCAGCGGCGAGCTACATCTACGACGATTCGACGACGCCGGGTGACCTGTGCTCGTTCCCGCTGCGCCAATGCGGCTCAGGAAACCTGTTCGGCGGCAACGAGCCCGCGCGTACGTGGTTCACCGCGATCAAGCCGATCGCCAACAACTACGGCCCCGTCGCGCTCCCGCCGACCGATCCCCGCTATGTCGACGGCGCGCCCGGCTCAAAGGTGCCCAGCGTGGCCGGTCTGACCCAGGACACCGCGCGCCAGCGGCTCAAGGAGGCCGGCTTCCAGGTCGCTGACCAGGCCACGCCGGTCAACAGCAGCGCGCCGTACGGTGCTGTCGTTGGGACGGCACCGACCGGGCAGACGGTGCCCGGCTCGATCATCACGATCCAGATCTCCAATGGCATCCCGCCGCCACCGCCTTCGCCGCCGCCCGGTGCGATCCCAGGGCTGCCCGGGATGCCGCCTGAGATCGGCCAGACGGTCGTCGAGATCCCGGGGCTGCCGCCGATCACCGTGCCGGTGCTGGGTCCGCCGCCACCGGCTCCGCCTCCGCCGTGATTTGGGCCTGTGAGTGCGCTGTGCAGTTGGCCACGCTGCGCGGGTGAGAGTCGGTGCAGCCGGGTAACTGGCAGTAGGCTCTCTGCATGCCCGCCCCTTCAACGATCCTGAAGAACACTGCCGCCGTGACCGTTGGTTCGGTCGTAGCCGGGATCGGTTATGCGTCGCTGATCGAACGCAATGCATTCGCGCTGCGCGAGGTGACCATGCCGGTGCTGTCGCCGGGGTCGTCGCCGCTGAAGGTGCTGCACATCAGCGATATCCACATGCGGCCCAAGCATCGGCGCAAGCAGGCGTGGCTGCGGGAGCTGGCCCGCTTGGAGCCCGACCTGGTCGTCAACACCGGCGACAACCTGGCCCACCCGAAGGCCGTGCCCGCTGTCGTCCAATCGCTCAGTGACCTGCTGTCGGTGCCCGGGGTGTTCGTGTTCGGCAGCAACGACTACTTCGGGCCGCGGCTGAAGAACCCGGCGAACTACTTGACCAATCCCGGACATCGAGTGCGTGGCGAGCCGCTGCCGTGGCAGGACCTGCGGGCGGCGTTCACCGAGCGCGGCTGGCTGGACATGACGCACACCCGCCGCGAGCTCGAGGTGGCGGGCCTGCGGATCGCCGTGGCCGGGGTCGACGACCCGCACCTGTCCCGGGACCGCTACGACACCATTGCGGGGCCTGCCAGCCCCGCCGCGAACCTGACGCTCGGGCTGACGCATTCACCCGAACCACGGGTGCTGGATCGTTTCGCGGCCGACGGCTACCAGCTGGTGATGGCCGGCCACACTCACGGCGGCCAGCTCTGCCTGCCGTTCTACGGCGCGATCGTCACCAACTGCGACCTGGACCGGTCGCGCGCCAAGGGCGCGTCGCGCTGGGGCGCACGCACGCAGCTCCACGTCTCGGCGGGCATCGGCACGTCGCCGTTCTATCCCGTGCGGTTCTGCTGCAGGCCCGAGGCCACGCTGCTGACGCTGGTGGCCTCCCCCATCGGCGGCCGTGACGCCGGAACGCGGGCGGGCCAGTCCCACCCGAGCGTTTCGGTTCGGTGACCGACCAGGCCTCGATAGCCAGTCGCGCCCAGCCACGGTCGTGGGTGGACAACGCAGTCCGGTTGATTGAGGCCGACGCCCGGCGCAGCGCCGACACCCATTTGCTGCGGTATCCGCTGCCTATGGCCTGGTGCGACGGTTGCGACGTCCAGCTCTACCTCAAGGACGAAACCACCCACATCACCGGCAGCCTCAAGCATCGGCTGGCCCGGTCGTTGTTCCTCTATGCGCTGTGCAACGGGTGGATCGGTGACGGCACCACCGTGATCGAGGCGTCGTCAGGGTCGACGGCCGTCTCGGAGGCCTACTTCGCGGCATTGCTGGGGCTGCCGTTCATCGCGGTGATGCCGTCGTCGACCAGCGCCACCAAGATCGCATTGATCGAATCTCAAGGCGGCCGTTGCCATTTCGTGGCGGAGGCGTCGCAGGTGTACGCGGAAGCGGAGCGGCTTGCCGAAGAGACGGGCGGCCATTACCTCGACCAGTTCACCAACGCCGAGCGCGCGACCGACTGGCGCGGCAACAACAACATCGCCGAGTCGATCTTCGAGCAATTGCGCGAGGAGGCGCATCCGATTCCGGAGTGGATCGTGGTCGGCGCGGGTACCGGCGGCACCAGCGCCACCATCGGACGGTTCATCCGCTACCGGCGCTACGCGACCCGGTTGTGCGTCGTGGATCCGGAGAACTCGGCGTTTTTCCCGTCGTATGCGCAGGGTCGCCGCGACGTCGTGACCGGGAAGTCGTCGCGGATCGAGGGCATCGGCCGCCCGCGGGTGGAGCCGTCGTTCCTGCCGGACGTGGTCGACCGCATGGTGGTGGTGCCCGATGCGGCGTCCATCGCCGCGGCGCACCACGTCAGCGCGGTGTTAGGGCGACGGGTGGGGCCGTCAACGGGAACGAATCTGTGGGGGGCGTTCGGCCTGCTCGCCGAAATGATCGCGGACGGGCGCAGTGGGTCGGTGGTGACCCTGCTCGCCGATAGCGGCGACCGCTACGCGGACACCTACTTCTGCGACGAATGGCTGACCAGCCAGGGGCTCGATCCCTCGGCGTCGTCCGAGGTGCTGGTCGAATTCGAGCGGTCGGGGCGCTGGCCCTGATCGTCGGATCCGCCGGTAAGAGGCCCATCGGAGGTCAGAAACAGCCACAACGCGGCCAGGGCGAAGAATCCCAAGTAGATGGAAGCTCCAAGCCCAGTCATTTCGTGCCTCGATTCCGGAGTTAATGCCGTCAGTTTGCATAACGCCACCGACAAGTCACATCCATCCCACGGCGTGTCGTGATCTACGCCTCTGAGCGGACGCCAATGTGGCCTAGGCGCTACTACGTTGCGGGTATGGACCGGGTTCGGCAGCAGCTGCGCCGGCCCGCAGTGTGGCTGATTCCGCTGGTCGTGCTGGCCATCCAGCTGACGGGCACCATCGGGCCTCGCCATCGCGTAGGCCACCAGCTGCATTGGGCGCCGCTGAACTGGTTCGGCTACCTCCTGCTGGTTGCCGGGCCGGTCGCCCTGCTAGTGCGCACGGTGTACCCGTACGCGGTGCTGCTCGTCGTCTTGGCGGTCACGGTCGTCTACCAGTCGGCCGGTTTCGGCTACGGACCGATCTTCGTCTCGCTGGTCATCGCGTTTCTGACCGCGGCCGCCGTCGGGTCACGATGGTGGACGTATCCGCTGCCGGTGCTGGGGTGGGTGACCGTGGTCTGGCTGGTTCCACTGATCCGCGGCGAGGATCCCCCGCCGACGGTGGTCAGCACCGGCATCGCGGCCTGGCTGCTGGTGCTGCTGGCCGCGGCCGAGGGCATCCGGCAACGCCGCGCGGTGCTCGACGCCCGACGTCAGCGCAAGGCCGCGATGGCGCGCGAGGCCCGGTCAGAACAGGAGCGGCGGGCCACGCAGGCGCGGCTGTCCATCGCCCGTGAGCTGCACGACGTTCTCGCACACAGCCTGTCGATGATCAACGTGCAATCCTCGGTTGCGCTCGAACTGCTCGACCAACATCCGGAGCGGGCAGGACCGGCGCTGGCGGCCATCAAAGACGCCAGCAGACAGGCGATTTCGGACGTGCACTCGCTCGTGACTGCCCTGCGTGCCGACACCGGGCAACCCACCGCGCCGACGCCGGGCATCGCCGATCTGGACGGCCTGGTCGGTACGGCCCGCGCGACGGGGCTGACCGTGACGACGGCAGTGCAGGGTTCGCCGCGACCGCTGCCGACGGTGATCGACGTCGCTGCGGCGCGCATCGTGCAGGAGTCGCTGACCAATGTGGTGCGGCACTCGACTGCGCAAAACGCCGAAGTGACAGTGACTTACGGCACCGACGACCTTACGGTGGCCGTCGACAACGATGGGCGACCCCTCAATGCCGGCCCATCCTCCGGCGGCAGCGGCATCACCGGAATGCGGGAGCGCGCCAAGGCTCTGGGCGGCGACTTGTCGGTGCGACGGCATCCCGGCGGCGGGTTCAGTGTCCGGGCCACCCTGCCCATCGAAAGCGGCGGCGGCTCATGACGATTCGCGTTCTCGTCGCCGACGATCAGGCCCTGGTTCGGGCCGGCTTCGTCGCGTTGCTCGACGCGCAGGATGGCATCGCGGTGATCGCCGAGGCCGACACCGGAACCGCAGCGCTGGCGGCCGCCCGCGAGCGGCGTCCGGATGTGGTGCTGATGGATATCCGGATGCCCGGGATGGACGGGCTGGCCGCCACCCGAGCGATCGCCGCCGACCCTGACCTGGCGGCGGTCCGGGTGGTGGTGCTGACGACGTTCGAGCTCGACGAGTACGTGTTCGAGGCGATGCGCGCGGGTGCGAGCGGGTTCCTGGTCAAGCACACCGAGCCGGCCGAGCTGGTGCGGGCGGTGCGGGTGGTCGCCGACGGCGAGGCACTGCTGTCGCCGTCGGTGACCCGCAGGCTGGTGTCGGAGTTCGCCGCCCGCACCAAGCAGCCATCGGGGCCGTCCGCGGCGCTCGCGGAGCTGACCTCGCGGGAACGCGAAGTGATGACGCTGGTCGCGGAGGGGCTGACCAACGCCGAAATCGGCGAGCGGCTGTTCATGAGCCCTGCTACCGCCCGCACACACGTGAGCCGGATCCTGACCAAGCTGGGCGCGCGGGACCGCACGCAGTTGGTGGTGATGGCCTACGAAAGCGGGCTGGTACGGCCAGGTTGGCAGGGCTGATACGCGCGCGGGCGTATCGAGATTGACGACTGCAGGCCGATGTCGCGACGGCGAGCGAGGCGCAGACTCGATGACATGAGCATTTACGAAATCACGCCAACTGCAACCACTTTCCTTGCCGACGAGGGCGAGCGGTGGGGCCACTACGGCTGGCACCCATGGTTCCTCGTCGCGCGCCTGGTGTTCCTGGTGCTGGTGATCACCGCCATCTGGCTCATCCTGCGCGCCCGGCGTGGCATCCACGGCATCCGCACGCTGCGCGACGCGTATGCCAAGGGCGAGGTCAACGAGGCCGAGTACCGCGAACGACTGGCCGTGCTGAGGGAAACCCGCCGCTAGTGACCTCGCTCACCCCGCGTGGGCTTCGATATGCGTTTGGCTTCACCGGCCGACGGTGCGATACGCTGTCGTGGCTTCACGCGGGGTGTGGCGCAGCTTGGTAGCGCGCTTCGTTCGGGACGAAGAGGTCGTGGGTTCGAATCCCGCCACCCCGACGCGTTTGTGCTGGTAGAAGGCACTGACTCGGTATTTAGATCGAAGCCTTCGTTGGCTCCAGTCCGCGGTAGATTCAAGCGACTTGGTGCGCGTGCCTCGTCGAGGCAATGGAAATGAGGAGCCCGTCGCCTTGGCTGTCGAGCGTCACTGCGCCCGAGTTGCCCGGCAGGTCCCGTAAAGCCGCTGTGATCGTTCATGGACGTGGCGTACCGAATCCTATACAGGCTATATGGATCTGTATAGGATTTGGTACGGAAGGAGGTCGATGGTCATGGCCGAACCCGACGCCGACCTGCTAGGCAAAATGCCGGACGCGTTCCGGTTCTCCGAGGCGCTGCAGCACATCAACAAGCGACAGTTCTACAAGCTGCTGGCCGATGGGCGCATCACGCCGATAGCGCGCGGTCTATACCGCAAGAGTGACTGGCACGGCGACGAAGACCTCATCGAGATCGCCTCTTCCGCGCCGCGCGCGACCATCGCGTTGCGGTCCGCGCTGGCGCGCCACGACCTGATCGACGACATCCCCGACATGCTGGACATAGCCCTGCCCCGGGGTACCTGGGCGCCGCGCATCAGCACGCCCGTCAGGTGGCATCGCTTCGACCCCAACACGTTTGACATCGGGCGCGACACGCTGGATATCGGCGCAGGAAAGGAAATCGGCATCTACTCGGCGCCACGCAGCATCATCGATGCCTACCGTCTGCAACACCACGAAGGCATCGACTTGGCGAACGAGGCGCTGAAACGGTGGCTGCGCCAGGGTGGGCAGCCGTCCGAGCTGCTGCGCATGGCACGGTCATTCTCCCACGCGCAGCGCACGATCCAGCAGACGCTGAGCATCCTGCTATGACAATCTCTCGGGAAACCGCTGGGGGTCGGGCATACATCGACCTCCAGCGGCGGGCGAAGGACACCAGAAGAAACACCCAGGAGCTAATACAGCTCTACATCCTCGAAGGGTTCCTGGCCCGCCTCGCGGAGAGTCCGGTGCGCGAGAAGTTCGTACTGAAAGGCGGCGTGCTCCTGGCAGCGTTCGGCAACCGCTGTCCTACTCGTGACGTCGACTTCGCCGGGCGGGACATCGGCAACGATGGGCAACAGCCTCGCGCTGGTCAAATCCGTCCTCGCTGTGCAACTT
>JBKOYU010000011.1:0-2299 GCA_046725575.1 Actinomycetota bacterium
AAAGGAATACCTCGTCTTGAAGGTCGCCCAGGGGGACCTCACCGTTCGAGTACCCGCCGAGAATGCCGAGTATGTCGGGGTCCGCGACGTCGTCGGGCAAGAGGGCCTCGACAAGGTTTTCCAGGTGCTTCGCGCCCCGCATACCGAAGAGCCGACCAACTGGTCCCGTCGGTACAAGGCCAACCTCGAGAAGCTGGCCTCCGGCGACGTGAACAAGGTCGCCGAGGTGGTTCGTGACCTGTGGCGCCGGGACCAGGAACGTGGTCTGTCCGCCGGCGAGAAGCGGATGCTGGCAAAGGCGCGGCAAATCCTGGTCGGCGAGCTCGCGCTTGCCGAGAACACGGATGACGCCAAGGCGACAACCATCCTCGACGAGGTTCTGGCCGCCGCCTCCTGAAGATCGTGATGTACTCGGCGATGTGGGGGCACTCCCCTTGCATGCTGGGGGCCCACCCGCTTGCGGGGGACCGCTTGCGCGAAGAGCAGTGACTCAGCCGAGAGTCGGGCTCGGCACCGACGTGCACCCCATCCAGGCCGGTCGGCCGTGCTGGCTGCTGTGCCTACTGTTCGAAGACGCCGACGGCTGCGCCGGCCATTCCGACGGTGATGTGGCCGCTCACGCGCTGTGCGACGCATTGCTGTCCGCTGCCGGGCTGGGCGACATCGGCGATGTCTTCGGCACCGACCGCCCGGAATGGCGCGGCGTCACCGGTGCCGACATGCTCCGGCACGTCAGGGGCCTGCTGACGGCCGAGGGCTACCGCATCGGCAACGCCGCGGTACAGGTGATCGGTAACCGGCCCAAGGTAGCCCCGCGACGCGCCGAGGCCCAGAAGGTGCTTTCCGAACTGCTGGACGCCCCGGTTTCGGTGTCCGCCACGACCACCGACGGCCTTGGCATCACGGGCCGCGGCGAGGGCCTGGCCGCGATCGCCACCGCGCTGGTGGTTGGTAGTGGTGAGTAAGGGCGGAAAAGGCCGGTAAGCTGGCGCGTCGTGACCGACGGCGACTTGCGGCTCTACGACACCATGACCGGTGCCGTGCGCAATTTCGTGCCGCTGAAGCCCGGCCACGCGTCGATCTACCTCTGCGGCGCGACCGTGCAGGGCCTGCCGCACATCGGCCATGTCCGCAGCGGCGTGGCGTTCGACGTGTTGCGGCGCTGGCTGATGGCCAAGGGCTACGACGTCGCATTCATCCGCAACGTCACCGACATCGACGACAAGATCCTCAACAAGGCCGCCGATGCGGGCCGGCCGTGGTGGGAATGGGCCGCCACCTACGAACGGGCGTTTTCGGTCGCCTACGACGCGCTGGGGGTGCTTCCGCCGTCGGCTGAGCCTCGCGCCACCGGCCACATCACACAGATCATCGAGCTGATCGAGCGACTAATCGAACGAGGACACGCCTATACCGGAAACGGTGACGTCTACTTCGACGTTCTCAGCTTGCCCGACTACGGCAAGCTGTCCGGCCACAAGATCGACGATGTGCACCAGGGCGAGGGAGTCGCGACCGGCAAGCGCGACGAGCGCGACTTCACGCTGTGGAAGGGCGAGAAACCAGGCGAACCGTCCTGGCCGACGCCGTGGGGCCGGGGCCGCCCCGGCTGGCACACCGAATGCGTGGCGATGTGCGAGGCCTATCTCGGTCCCGAGTTCGACATCCACGCGGGCGGCATGGATCTGGTGTTCCCGCACCACGAGAACGAGATCGCCCAGGCCGAAGCCGCGGGCGACCTGTTCGCACGGTTCTGGCTGCACAACGGCTGGGTCACCATGGGCGGCGAGAAGATGAGCAAGTCGCTGGGCAACGTGCTCGCGATTCCCGCTGTGCTGCAACGGGTTCGGCCCGCTGAATTGCGCTACTACCTGGGCAGCGCGCATTACCGCTCGATGCTCGAATTCTCCGAGACCGCGCTGCAGGACGCGGCCAAGGCCTACACCGGCATCGAGGACTTCCTGCACCGGGTGCGCAACCGGGTCGGCGCGGTGGTGCCGGGCGAGTGGACGCCGAAGTTCGCCGCGGCGCTCGACGACGACCTCTCGGTGCCGATCGCACTGGCCGAGGTGCATGCCGCCCGCGCGGAGGGCAACCGGGCGCTGGACGCCGGTGACCACGAAACGGCTCTGGCGCATGCGATGTCGATCCGGGCGATGATGGGCATTCTCGGCGCCGATCCGCTCGATGAGCGCTGGGAATCCAAGGACGAGACGTCTGCGGCGCTGGCCGCGGTCGACGTTCTGGTGCAGGCGGAAGTGCAGCGCCGCGAAGACGCCAGGGCGCGACGGGACTGGGC
>JBKOYU010000333.1:0-6223 GCA_046725575.1 Actinomycetota bacterium
CCTGCAGGCGGTTCCAGTTGATCGCCGAAACACGGTCAACCAGCTTCATTCCTTCGGACACCAGAACCCCATTTCGCCGCACCGTTTGTTTGCCGAACCGGCACCACAACACTACCCCTGGGGCCCGACAAGGTCTGGAACCGCGACAGCTTGTGTTGGTGTGTCGCGCCCGACGCCTAGGAATATGTACTCCGAGGGGTTCAGCGACCGGGTCGCCCGCCAGTACTGCCACGTCATACCGCTCCACAGCGTCCGGTTGACCCCGTGCTCGTCGAGATACCAGCTGCGGCAGCCGCCGGTGTTCCACACCGAGCCCGCTAGGTCGCGCTGCAGTTCGTCGTTGTACCGCTGCTGGGCGGCCGCGCTGGGCGCCAGCGCCTGCGCCCCGTACTTGTCGACCGCGGCGATCGCCTGTGCCACGTAGTGGATCTGCGATTCGATCATGATGACCACCGACGTGTGCCCCAGCGCGGTGTTGGGCCCGAGTAGAAAGAACAGGTTCGGCATCCCTGTGACCGCGATGCCGCGGTGTGCCGCCATCCCGTCGCGATTCCAGCGATCAACAAGGTCCTCACCGTGTGGGCCCTTGATGTCGAAGTAGGTGTAGGAATCGATGACGTGGAAACCGGTGGCCCAAACGATGACGTCGACAGCATGTTCGGTGCCGTCGGCAGTGACGATGTCGGTCGGGGTGATACGCGTGATCCGGTCGGTGATCAGCTTCGCCTTCGGGTTGGCGACGGCCTGATAGTAGTCGGGTGAGTACAGGATTCTCTTGCAGCCGGCGCGATATGTCGGCGTCAGGCGACGGCGCAGGTCCTTGTCCGCGATGTGGCGGCGGATGTTCCACTTGCCCACCGCCTCGACCGCGCGCAGAAGATCAGGCCGTTTCGTCATCGCGTACCCAAGTCCCTCGAGGAACCAGTAGATGCCGGTCCGCACCCCCAGGCGCAACCCCGGGACGTAGGTGAACGCGGTCTTCGCCCAATCCGGGAACGGCTCGTTCGGTCGGGGCACCACCCAGGGCGGGGTGCGTTGGTAGAGCTGAAGTTCCGCGACTTCGCGAATGATGCCGGGCACGATCTGGATGGCGCTCGCGCCCGTGCCGATCACCGCCACCCGCTTGCCGGCGAGGTCGACGTCGTGGTCCCACTCGGCGGAATGGAAAGCGGGGCCTTGGAAATCAGCGAGCCCTTCGATGTCGGGAAGGCGCGGAATGTGCAGCGCGCCGGCCCCGGAGACGACGAACTGCGCGACGTACTCCTGCCCGGTGTCGGTGAACACGTGCCAGCGATACTCGGTGTCATCCCAGTGCGCGCGGGCGGCGCGCGAGTTGAATCGGATGTAGCGGCGCAGGCCGTACTTGTCGGTGACACCCTTGAGGTAGTCCCAGATCTCCGGTTGGGGCGAGAACAGCTTGCTCCAGGTGGCCTTGGGCTCGAAGGAGAACGAGTACAGGTGCGACGGCACGTCGCAGGCGCAGTCCGGGTAGGTGTTGTCACGCCAGGTGCCGCCGACGTCGTCGGCCTTCTCCAAGATGAGGAAGTCCACGCCCTGTTTCTGCAGCGCGATGCCCATCCCGAGGCCGGAGAACCCGGTGCCGATGACCAGCGCGCGGGTGTGTATAGGTTTCTGCTGAGCGGTGGTCTCGGTTGTCTGATCAGCGACGGTCATGGCGACCAAAATACCCCGTACCCGCGGTACCGAGTAGGTGCATAGGTCCTCGGGTAGGCGGCAAGTCGTTATTGCCGCACGCCGAGGCCCGCGGGACTCTGTTCAGACATCCCGCGGGCAGCCCGACCGTGCTACGCCGTCATCGCCGAGATGCGCCGGCCCGGGACCTCCGGTCCAGGACCCAGACCGTGGTCAGCGTGAGGACAACGGCAAATGCGGCGAGCGCAATCAGACTGGCGCCGGTGCCTCCGTGGAAGGTGTCGCGGTAGGCGGACATGGCCGGCAGCGTGGCGGTGTACCGGTCGAGATCCAGGCCACGCCCCAATGCTTCGAATGCGTGACGGTTGGATAGGCCGAAGCTCATCAGGCGTCCCGGGATGGCCATCTTGTCAACTGGGACGATGGCGCCGCCGAACAGTACCTGCGGGAAGCAGAGCATCGGCAGGGCGAGGGCGGCCTGCGCGGCGTTGGAGACCGCGGCCGAGGCGAGCAGGCCGAGCGCCAGCGCCGAGGTCGCCTCGATCACAATCGTCACGAAAAGGAACGCGTACACGTCCCATCCGACGTCGGGGAGCCGGCCGAGTACCCGCAGCACAGCGAGCAACACCGCGCTCACCGCAGCCAGCACCGGAAGCAGCGCTGTGACCTTCGACGCGACGTAGGCGCCCACACTGAGCCCGGCCAGGCGCTCCCGCCGGAAGACGGCCATCTCCCCGACGATCTGGAGCAGGCCGTATGTCAGGCCGAAGAAGAAGCCGTCGAATGCGATCCAGAACACGATCTGAGCCGGGCCGACATCGGCTGCGCCACCCGGATCGAACGCGCCGCGCTTGAACAGCGTCGCCATCATCGCCGTGACTAGCACCGGTGAACCGAGCAGGACCGCCAGGGTCAGCCGGTTGCGGCACAGAACATCAACATTGCGCCGCGTGAGAAGCCACCATTGCCGCACCATGCCCGCGCGCTTGACGTCTGAGCGGGTAACCGGGACAGGCGGTACAGCCGAGTGAGGCGGGGCGGCCGACCGCGGCCGGTCTTTCGCGAATCGCTCCGCCCAGATCGCAGGGGTGTGCTCACCAGCCAGGCGGTCGTACACCTGGGCGAGATTCTCCACGGCGAAGTAGCGCCGAGCCTCGGTCGGGCTGCCGGCGAAGGCGAGGTGGCCGTCGCGAGCCAGGAATACCACCCGGTCGCACCGGTCGATACCCTCCGGCTCATGCGTCGTGAGGATGACGGTGACCCCGCGCTGGCTGAGCCGGCGCAACAGGCGCATCACGTCGGCCGCGGTCGAAGGATCGAGCCCGGACGTGGGCTCGTCGAGGAAGAAGAGGTGCGGTCGGGTCAGTAACTCCACGGCGATACTCGCCCGCTTGCGCTGCCCGCCGGACAGCGCACGGACCGGTACCTCGGCCCGGTCAGCCAGGTCGAGGTCATGCATGGTCTCCTCGACTACCCGGTCCGCCTCGGCCGCCGGTGTGCCCGCCGGCAGCCGTAGCCGCGCCGCGTAGCGCAGCGTGCGGCGCAGGGGCATCTCGAGGTGGATGATGTCGTCCTGAGGCACGTAGCCGATGCGTGAATCGGCGCTGAGCCGGGCGCCACGAATGACGCCGTCGTGCCGAACCTCCCCACCAGACGGCGGTTGCAGTCCCGCGAGGATCTCGAGCAATGTGGTCTTTCCTGCTCCACTGCCGCCGGCAATGGCAACCAACTCACCTGGTTCGACCGATAGCGACAGCTCCCGCAGAATGTGCCGCGCGCCGACCTGCCGGCTCACGTTGACCGCATCGACCCGCCCGCCCACCGGCGCTGCAGGCGTGTGATTGGACGGCAGCGGTCCGAACCGCTCGACGGTCGGTAGTTCAAATGCCAATTCGGTCATGATCGGAACCCTCCGTGATTTCTGAACGTGCTGTTGTGAGGATCTGATCGTCGGCCCCCGGCTCCGTGGGCGCATGAGGCGTTTGCCTCAAAATCAAGAAGTCCACGACGGCTGACGGACAATCTCCGCGGGTGAAACGCAAAGCGCCACAGCGATTTGAGTTACCGCGGAAAGTAACCGACGCGAACGGGTCTGACGTGATGAAGCTTACTGCGATGAAATGCGTTGGACGCCAACGCAATACGTAGCACAGCGCGCTACGCCAGCTTTGGCGGGTATGGCGTTACGCCTCTTCAGGGTCCCGCGGCCGCGTCGACCGGGAAGCCCACGAGGCCGCGATCGATTGCCGCGAGACTCGCCTGGGTGCGGTTGTTGACGCCCAACTTGGCGTAGACACGCTCGACGTGGTTGCGCGCCGTCTTCTCGGCGATGAAAAGCTCGGCGGCGATTTCACGATTCGACCGGCCCTGCGCAACGAGTCGCAGTACCTCGACCTCCCGGGCCGTAAGCCCAGCCGACCAAGACGTCCGCCGCGAAACCCGATGCCCGGCTGCCGCCAACACCGCTTCCACCGACTCGGCGTCGAGACGTCCGGCGCGCGCCTCTTGGCGCAGCTGGCTCGCAGCACCGCGAGGATCGAGGGCGGGCCGAAGTGGACGCGGCTCGAGCAGTTGTTGATAAGCCACCGCCGCGGCGAGCAGACGGTCCTGCCCCGTCAATTCCGCGCCGGCGAGCCCCCGGGGAAAACCCGAACCATCTATCCGCTCCTCGTGCTTGGTAGCGAGGGACACCACCGACTCCAAGCCGCCGACCCGGCTCAGTATCCGTCCGGTCAGATACGGGTACATCCGTACCCGCTCCCATTCAGCCGTACTGAGTGACCCCTTCTTCTCCCAGATCTGGTTGGACACCCCTAATCTGCCGAGGCCGTGCACGAGGCCCGCGCGGTAGAGCCATGTGATGTCCGCCGCGGGCATCCGCAGGTGTCGGGCGGCCGCGGACACGAGATCCGCCACGCTGCGCGAGTAGCCCGGAGAACACGGACACTTGAGATCGACGAAATCTGCCATGGCCCTGAGCAACTCGTCGATCTCGTCACCATCGAGAATACGGTCACGATCCGGAGCCTGCGCCAAAGCCGCAGTCCAAACATCCATTTCGAGCAGCCCGTCGACGATCGCGGCGGCGTCACCCTCGAACACGTCAGCCACCTCCGGGCTGAACTGGGTGCCACGCCGGGAATGGACGACCTCGAGTGCCCGCCTCAGGCCTCCCGTGCGCAGGTGCACCTCGACGACATCGGCCAGGCGAACGATGCGAATTTCGACCGGAATATCCTCCGCACGAGCGCCGTTCGGCATCCCGCGGCCATCCCAGCGCTCGAAGATATACGCCAGCGCCTCCCCGACCTTGCGGTCCAGGCCCATCCGATCGGAAAGAACGCCGGCGGAAGTGCAGTGCGACTGGATCAGCTTGCCGACCTGGTTACGCGCGGTGAGCAGAAAGGCAGCTGAGCGGATGCCGCGCTCCCAGCCCGGCAATCCACGCCCCACGTGACTGATCATCAGCCGCAGGAACGGCAAGCCGGTCATGTCCACCCCGTAGGTGTCGGCCCGGAAGGCGATGTCGTCGCCGAACAGCGCCGAAAGCTCGTGGGAATCGGCGTGACAACCAATCCAACCGACCAGGTTGGCATAGTAGGCCGTCGCCCGCTGTTGGTCGTCGAGGCCCATCCGCTCAGCGATGCGTGTCGCGATCAGTGACGACCGAAGCATGTGTTCCATCGGCTGGCCCAGACCGAGGTCGATCGCCAGCGATATCGCCGCCAACAACTCGGCTCTGCGTAGGCCATTCTTCGAGCCGCGCAGCGTCCGGGTCGGGTGCACGCCCCCATTCTGCACCTGAACATCACAATGTCGGCACGAATGACGAGGCAGAAGCTTCATTACGCGCGCCGGACGGAGGCGCGCTGATCGTCGATCACTCAACGGCGCCACGTCCCGCGGGCGGGATGTCACCGCTCGGACCTGGTGGCGATATCCATCGTGTAGCACACCGCTGTTCCGTCGAGGACGATCGTTCCGTCATCGCGGGTGACGGTGGTTCGCAGTTCGGTGATCGGTTTGTCGGTGCGCGCCGAGATGACTTCGACGCGGCCCGTGATGGTGTCGCCGCAGCGCACCGGTGCCTTGAACGCCCAGTTGACATTCAGGAACACCGTGCCGGGACCCGGGAGCTTCTCTGCCACAACGGCGTTCAGGATGGCGCTGGTGACCCCGCCCTGGACGACGATTTCCCCGAAACGGGACGCCTTGGCCGCGGCTTGGTCGTAGTGCAGAGGGTTGCGGTCACCGCTGATCTCGGTGAACAGGGCGATGTCGTTATCACCAACGGTGCGTGAGAGCTGCGCTGTCTGACCGACGTACGGCGTCGTGCGCGTAGACCGGGTGGTCATGGCTTTCCTCCTCGAGATGCGGATGGGTGGTTGGGGCACGCAGTGCTGACATCGCCGCAGCACCGATCAGGGGGCCAGGGGCCAGTACCAGGAATGCGTACTGCCAACCGATCAGGTCGGCGACAACTGGGACGAATTGGATGGTGACAACGGTCAGCAGGAAGCCAATGGCGGTCTGCGCGGTCAGGGCGGTGCCTACGAACCGAGGGTCCGTC
>JBKOYU010000286.1:0-2252 GCA_046725575.1 Actinomycetota bacterium
CCCGGTATGGCGCACTTGGTGTACGGGGCGAGGGACACGAACTTGCGGAGTTCGTCTACGAGGGCATAGATGAAGCCACGCGCGAGAAGATCGGACCGCTGCCAGAGGGTCGTGGAGTGCTGGGAGTCTTGATCGACGACCCCAAGCCCATCCGGCTGGACGATATCCTTCAACATCCCGCATCTGTGGGGTTCCCACCCAGCCATCCGCCGATGCGGACGTTCCTCGGAGTTCCGGTCCGCATTCGCGACGAAGTCTTCGGCAATCTCTATCTGACAGAGAAAACGACCGGGCAACCATTTACCGAAGACGACGAGGTATTGGTTCAGGCGCTGGCCGCCGCGGCAGGCATTGCGATCGACAATGCCCGCTTGTACGAGCAATCACGGGCGCGCCAATCCTGGATCGAGGCAACCCGCGACATCGGAACCGAACTCTTGGCCGGCACCGGTCCGGCAACCGTCTTTCGGCTCATAGCCGATGAAGCGTTGAAGCTGACGGGTGCAGAAGGGGCGTTTGTCCTGGTTCCCGCCGACGACGAGGCGCCGTCTGCTGACGTCGCCGACTTGGTGGTCGCGGAAACGGCGGGCAGGGTGGCAGTGGCTGCCGGCGCCGTCGTTCCGGTAGACGACACAGCCATCGGCCGGGCGTTTGTGGACCGAACACCGCTGCGGGTCGAGAAGCTTGAGGTCGGCGTCGGGCCGGTAACCGCGGGTCCGGCGCTGGTTTTGCCGCTACGAGCCACCGAGGCGATCGCCGGTGTTCTCGTCGCCGTGCGGCAGGACGGTGCTCGGCCGTTCACCGACGAGCAACTCGACATGATGGCCGCATTCGCCGATCAAGCGGCACTGGCGTGGCAGTCGGCGACCACTCAGCGCCGGATGCGCGAATTGGACATTCTCACCGATCGCGACCGTATTGCCCGTGATCTGCATGACCATGTGATCCAGCGACTCTTCGCGGTCGGCCTTGCGTTGCAAGGGACTATCTCGCTTGCGCGCTCCGCCGATGTGCAGCAGCGACTGGCCGACAGTGTCGATGATCTGCAGGCCGTCATTCAGGAGATACGCACCGCGATTTTCGATCTTCATGGCGCTTCGACGGGAACCACGCGGCTGCGACAGCGGCTCGACGAGGCGATCGCACAATTCGCCGGATCGGACGTGCGTACCAGAGCGCAGTTCCAGGGGCCGCTCTCGGTAGTCGACGCCACACTGGCCGATCACGCCGAAGCCGTTGTGAGGGAGGCGGTTAGCAACGCCGTCCGGCACGGTCATGCAACGGAACTGTCCATTGACGTGAAGGTCGCGGACGACCTCTGCATCGAGGTGCTGGACAACGGACCAGGCATCTCTGGCGACATCACCGAGAGCGGTCTGGCCAACTTGCGTCGACGTGCCGAGGAGAGCGGCGGATTCCTCAGCGTCGAAAGGGCCGTCGACGGCGGGACATTGCTGCGGTGGTCGGCGCCACTGCCCTGACCCGCTCTGCACGAGACTTAGTCGAACGGGGAGCCGTCCAACCGTTTCACGGTATTTGGTAGAGGCCAACGCGGCGTTGACGGCAGTGGATCGGCGTTCACCGGCGCCCATCCGATGCGCAACAGCATCTGCGGAAACTCGTTGTGGTCGAAGATGTCCGCGCGGACATCCTCGCGTGTCTCCGCGATCTCCAGCGGTTCGGTGATCGGGCAGCTCGCCAATCCGAGCGCTGTGGCCGTCAGCAGCACTAGGCTCGTCGCCTCGCCGGCGCGCAGACGGGCTAGTTCGTCATCATCGCGAGTGCCCAATGCCAGTACCTCGGCATTGTCTTCAGCCGCTGTCGTCTCCGGCGGCTGGGCCAGTGCCGTAGCCGCGAACAACCGGCCAGGCAGCTCGGCGGCCAGATCGGGGGCCGGCGTACTGCGGGCGGGAACGCCGGCGAATGCTGCGTGCCGTCCGCTCCATGCGGCCAGCTCACTGAGGTACTCGCCGTCGTTCGCGTGCTTGCGAGACGCTTGTGCCACAACGTCTTTGAGGCCGGTCACGTCCTCGACCCGGAGCAACTTGACGCCTGCCCTGGCGGCGCGCGCAGCCATCAGAGCGATGTCCCCGGGTTGCACCGGCCAGATGATTCTCTGCCAGGATGTCGGCGACGAAGTGATGCAGGCCGTTTAGCCTGGCTACCAGCCCGAGTTGACGAAGTAATGCCGTGCCGACGCCGCGCAGGTGCTCACTGTGAGCAACCACGACTGCCACTTCCGCGTAACCCGG
>JBKOYU010000964.1:0-6431 GCA_046725575.1 Actinomycetota bacterium
GCTTGACGCCGTCGCTGGGCGTATCGGGACCGTTGGGCGCGCTGCCGACGGCCATCCTGCCGGTGATCTCCACACCGATGAACGGAGTGATCACCGTAGGCCTCAAGCCTGGCATCGTGATAGTCGTCCCGGTCGACAAGAAAGAATTCAAGAGCTCCGAACCCTGGATCATGATTAGCAACTTCCACGTCAAGATCGACGGATGCGTAGGTCAGTCGTTCATCCGCTCCTATGCGACATTGACGCGACAGACCGATCAATCCGACGTCGTGCTGTCCTACGTCGGTGTGACCAAATCCGTCTAATCAGTAGCGCGTCCCGTCGAACAGCGCGCAGCGATCGGCCGGCTGCTTGGACGCCTCGGTGCTACATGACGGGCTTTTCTAAGCGTCCCTGATATGCATATTGCCTCGGTGATCGAACGGCGGGGAGGACGCGCGCCGCGGAACGCGCGAGTCTTTATGCGAGTGTGACGAGGCCGAGCTCGTTGCCACCGGCCAGCAACGGGTGATGTGGCAAGACCCGCACCGTGTACCCGACGGGACCCGCCACCGGCAACGGTGTGGTCGTGGAGAACACCTCGTTGCCGCCGTCGGCCGTCCCGGTGTGCGCCATCGGCACCGTCACCGGATCCACCAGCGCATCGCTGTCGTCCACGCGGCCCAGCACCGCCTGAACCGCCACCTCGTCGGAATGAAGGCCGGCCAAGTGCACCGTCGCGGTCAGCGTTAGCTCCGAGCCCAACAGCGGGGTGTCAGGAAGGCCGTAGCTGTCGACGTCGGTGATCTGGATCTTCGGCCAGGCCTCGTGGGCCCGCTGCCGGTAGGCGGCCAGCTCGCGTGCCGCGCCGAACGGCTCCCCGTCCGCGTCGGGTTCAACGGTCTTGCGCAACGACTGCGCGGCTGGCGCGTAGTACTTCTCGGTGTAGTCGCGCACCATCCGCGAGGCCAGCACCTTCGGCCCGAGCTCCATCAACGTGTGGCGCACCATCTCCACCCACCGCGTCGGAACGCCCCGCTCGTCACGGTCGTAGAACTTCGGCGCCACCGACCGCTCGAGCAGGTCGTACAGCGCCGCGGCTTCGATGTCGTCGCGGCGGCCTTCGTCCAGCAGCCCGTCGGCAGTCGGGATTTCCCAGCCGTTCTCGCCGTCGTACCACTCGTCCCACCAGCCGTCGCGGATCGACAGGTTCAGCCCGCCGTTGAGCGCGCTCTTCATGCCAGACGTGCCGCACGCCTCCAGCGGCCGCAGCGGGTTGTTCAGCCAGACATCGCAGCCGTAGTACAGCTGGCGGGCCATCGACATGTCGTAGTCGGGCAAGAACGCGATGCGATGCCGCACCTCCGGCCGGTCGGCGAACTTCACGACCTGCTGGATCAGCGCCTTGCCGCCGTCGTCGGCGGGATGCGACTTCCCGGCAACGATCAGCTGAATCGGGCGCTTCTCGTCGAGCAGCAGCTTCTCCAGCCGCTCGGAGTCGCGCAGCATCAGCGTCAGCCGCTTGTACGTCGGCACCCGGCGGGCGAACCCGATGGTAAGCACGTCGGGGTCGAATGCCATTGCGATCCAACCTAATTCGGCATCGGATGCGCCACGGTCATGCCACGAGCGGCGTAGCCGGGCCCGCACGTCCTCGACGAGCGCCTCGCGCAGCTGAGAGCGGATCCACCACATGTGCCCCGTATCGACCTGCTGGAGCCGCTGCCATGTTTCGGGCTCGGTCAGCGAGTCGAGATCTTCGCTGCCGAGCAGCTCGCGGCCCAGCTGCAGCCACTGCGGCGCCGCCCACGTCGGCCCATGCACACCGTTGGTGATCGAGCCGATCGGGACCTCGCCCGCGTCGAATCCCCGCCACAGCTCGTTGAACATGTAGCGGCTGACCCGCCCGTGCAGCAGCGATACCCCGTTGGCGCGCTGCGCGAGCCGCAGGCCCATGTGGGCCATGTTGAACTTCGAGGGGTCGTCCTCGGCGCCGAACGCGATGATCCGGTCCAGCGGAACGCCGGGCAGCAGTCGCGACATCGCGCCCAACGGGCCGTCCGTCGAGCCGCCGAAGTATCGCTTGACCATCTCCACCGGGAATCGGTCGATGCCGGCGGGCACCGGGGTGTGCGTGGTGAACACCGTCGACGACCGCACCACCGTCAGCGCGGTGTCGAAGTCCAGGCCGGCGTCGATCAGTTCGCGGATGCGTTCGACGCCGAGAAAGCCCGCATGGCCCTCGTTCATGTGGAACACCTCGGGCGCAGGAAGGCCCTCCACTTCGGTGTACGCGCGGATCGCGCGCACCCCGCCGATGCCGGCCAGGATCTCCTGCTTGATCCGGTGTTCCTGGTCACCGCCGTAGAGCCGGTCGGTGACACTGCGCAGCTCGTGCTCGTTCTCTGGAATGTCGGAATCCAACAGCAGCAACGGAATTCGGCCCACCTGCGCGATCCATACGCGCGCCCGCAGCTGGTTGGCGTCCGGCATCGCCAGCTCGACCAACACTGGGTCGCCATCTTTCTCGGTCAGCAGCCGCAGCGGCAGGCCTTGGGGATCCGCCGAAGGGTAGCTCTCGTGCTGCCAGCCGTCGGCGGTCAGCGACTGCCGGAAGTATCCCGAGCGGTACAACAACCCCACCGCGATCAGCGGAAGGCCGAGATCCGAAGCGGACTTGAGGTGGTCGCCGGCCAGAATCCCCAGGCCACCGGAATAGTTCGGCAGCACCTCGGCAACGCCGAACTCCATCGAGAAGTAGGCGATGCCGTGCGGCAACTGCGCGCCCTCTTCGGCCTGCTGCTGGTACCACAGCGGCCGGGTCAGGTAATTGTCGAGGTCAGCGGTCAGCTCATCGAGGCGGCGCACGAACGACTCATCCTCGGCCAGCTGGTCCAGCCGCTTCGGGGCCACCTGGCCAAGCAACGCGACAGGGTCGCATCCGACCTGCTTCCACAGCTCCGGATCGATGGCCGCGAACAGGTCCTGCGTGGGCTTGTCCCATGACCAGCGCAGATTGATCGAAAGACGCCCGAGCGCGGTCAGACGATCGGGCAGATGTGCGCGGACGGTGAACCGTCTCAGGGCTTTCATAGGGCTTTCACGCGACTCAACCTTACTGACAAATCGGCTCTTCGCACTGTGGTGTGGTGATGGCTTCACCTTCGTTGGATTGGGCCGACCACTACGGTGGGTATAAGGCGCGACGAGGCTTTAAATCGAGACCAGACGACAAGCACAGCGGCCACGTCGGCGGTGCAACCTCCGCGGGCCGCGCCAGTGTAAGGAGTGATGGGGTGGCCGGTCGTATCGAGATCGATGACGTCGCACCTGTCGTTTCAGGAGGACGGTTTCCGGCCAAGGCCGTCGTGGGTGAGATGGTCCCTGTCCGGGCTACGGTGTGGCGCGAAGGCCATGACGCGGTGTCGGCCACTCTGGTGGTGCGCTATCACGGCACGGCGTATCCGAAGTTGGCCGACGATCCGCCGGGACGCGTCAAACCGGCCGAGCCTGTGCCGATCGGGGACGTAGTCACGCCCGGGCCGCGGGTCAAACCGCAGCTGGTGCCGATGTCGATGGGCCGAACGCCCGACGTGTTCCACGGCCAGTTCAGTCCCAACAGCGTCGGATTGTGGACCTTTCGCGTCGACGGCTGGGGCGACCCGATCGCGACATGGCGCAAGAACGTCACCGCCAAGCTCGACGCGGGCCAGAGTGAAAGCGAGCTGTCCAACGACCTGCTCGTCGGCGCCCGGCTATTGGAGCGCGCCGCGACCGGCGCGCCCCGCCAGCACCGCTATCCCCTGATCGACGCGGCGGCTCGCCTGCGTGCCCCCGGTGATCCGTTCAGCCGGGCAGGCGCCGCCCTGTCGGACGAAGTGGCCGAGGTGCTCGAGCAGTATCCGCTGCGCGAATTGGTCACGCGCGGAGAGCAATACGGCGTCTGGGTGGACCGGCCACTGGCCCGGTTCAGCTCGTGGTACGAGCAGTTTCCGCGATCCACCGGCGGGTGGGACGCCAAGGGCAATCCCGTGCACGGCACCTTTGCGACCGCCACCAAGGATCTATCGCGCATCGCCAGGATGGGCTTCGACGTGGTGTACCTGCCGCCGATCCATCCGATCGGCAAGGTGCACCGCAAGGGTCGCAACAACAACGTGACCGCGGCACCGAACGACGTCGGCTCACCGTGGGCGATCGGCAGCGACGAAGGCGGCCATGACGCCGTGCACCCGAAACTGGGCACGATCGAGGACTTCGACGACTTCGTCGCGGCCGCCCGCGACGAAGGCATGGAAGTGGCGCTCGACCTCGCGCTGCAGTGCGCGCCCGACCACCCATGGGCAAGGAAACACCCGGAGTGGTTCACCGTGCTGCCCGACGGGACGATCGCCTACGCGGAGAACCCGCCGAAGAAGTACCAGGACATCTACCCGTTGAACTTCGACAATGATCCCGCCGGACTCTACGAAGAAGTGCTGCGGGTGGTGCAGTTCTGGATCTCCCACGGCGTCAAGGTATTTCGCGTCGACAATCCGCATACCAAACCGCCGAACTTCTGGGCCTGGCTGATCGGCGAGGTGAAGAACGAGGATCCCGACGTTCTGTTCCTTTCGGAGGCCTTCACCCGGCCCGCGCGCCTTTACGGGCTGGCCAAGCTCGGCTTCACGCAGTCCTACACGTACTTCACCTGGCGCACCTCGAAGTGGGAGCTGACCGAATTCGGCCAGCAGATCGCCGAGCACGCCGACTGCGCCCGGCCGAATCTGTTCGTCAATACGCCCGACATTCTGCATGAGAGCCTGCAGCACGGCGGCCCTGGCATGTTCGCGATCCGGGCGGTGCTGGCCTCGACCATGAGCTCGGCGTGGGGCGTGTACTCGGGATTCGAGCTGTTCGAACACCGACCGGTGCGGGAAGGCAGCGAGGAATACCTCAATTCCGAGAAGTACGAACTGCGGCCCCGCGACTTCGACGCCGCGCTGGCCGACGGCGAATCGCTGGAGCCGTTCCTGACCCGGCTCAACGAGATTCGACGAGTACACCCCGCGCTGCACGAGTTGCGCACCATCAAGTTTCACCACCCCGACAACGAAGCGCTGCTGGCCTACAGCAAGTTCGACCCGGTGACCGGCGACCAGGTGCTTGTGGTGGTGACGCTCAACGCGTTCGGGCCCGAGGAGGCGACGCTGTGGCTGGACATGGGCGCGTTGGGGATGGAACCCTACGAACGCTTCTGGGTGCGCGACGAGATCACCGGGGACGAATACCAATGGGGACAGGCGAATTACATTCGCCTCGACCCGGCCAAGGCGGTTGCCCATGTGCTGAACATGCCCCAGGTACCGGCCGACCAACGACTCGATCTGCTGCGTAGGGAGTGACGACATGACGCAGACCAACCCACGCACTAGCCCACACCTGCGGCCGCACACGGCCGACCTCAACCGCCTGCTCGCCGGTGAACACCACGACCCGCATTCGGTTCTGGGCGCCCACGAATACGACGATCACACCGTGATTCGGGCCTACCGGCCGCACGCCGTCGAGGTGGTAGCGGTCGTCGGCGGTGAGCGGTATGTGTTCCAGCACATCGAGGCGGGCCTTTTCGCGGTCGCACTGCCGTTCACCAATCTGGTGGACTACCGCCTCGAAGTCAGCTATCCGGGCGCGGACGGCACGACCGACACCCACGCCCTCGCCGACGCCTACCGCTTCCTGCCCACGCTCGGCGAGATGGATTTGCACCTGTTCGCCGAGGGTCGCCATGAGCGGCTGTGGGAGATTCTCGGCGCGCACCCGCGCCGCTTCACCACGCCCGACGGTGTCGTTGATGGGGTGTCGTTCGCGGTGTGGGCGCCGAATGCCAAGGGCGTCAGCCTGATCGGTGAGTTCAACCATTGGGACGGCAACGAGGCCCAGTTACGCGTGCTCGGCTCGACGGGCGTGTGGGAGCTGTTCTGGCCAGGTTTCGAGATCGGCGACCTGTACAAGTTCCGGATCCACGGCGCCGACGGGTCGGTGAGCGACCGCGCCGACCCTCTCGCGTTCGCCACCGAGGTGCCGCCGCAGACGGCGTCGAAGGTCACCAAGAGCGAATACACGTGGGAAGACCAGGACTGGATGGCCCGGCGGGCCGGTCAGAATCCGGTGTTCGAGCCGATGAGCACCCTTGAGGTGCATCTGATGTCGTGGCGGCCCGGCCTGAGCTATCGCCAGCTGGCCGACGAGCTGACGGAATATGTTGTTGCCCAAGGCTTCACGCACGTGGAGTTGATGCCGGTCGCCGAACACCCGTTCGGCGGGTCATGGGGCTACCAGGTCACGTCGTACTACGCGCCGACGTCCCGGCTGGGCAGCCCCGATGAGTTCCGATGCCTGGTGGACAGGCTCCATCAGGCCGGCATCGGCGTGATCATGGACTGGGTGCCCGCGCACTTCCCCAAGGACTC
>JBKOYU010000681.1:0-6846 GCA_046725575.1 Actinomycetota bacterium
CGTCGACCGGCTGCTGCAGACCGATCGCCCGGAGTATCTCGACCGCGACGACGTCGACGACAAGGTGAAGCGCAGCGTGATCCGCGCGCTGGAGTGGACGGGCGAATTCTTCGGCAACACCGAGAAGTTCGCGCGCATCGCCCTCGACGAGGTGGCCGACGTGCCCGACCCCAAGATCCTGGAGCTCGGCTCGGGCCATGGCGGGTTGTCCCGCAAGCTGCTCGAATGGCATCCCACCGCTGAGGTCACGGTGACCGACATCGGGCCGGAGTCCGTCAAGGCGATCGAAGCCGGCGATCTCGGCGAGCACAAGCGGGCAACGGTGCGCGAGATGGACGCGACCGCGATCGACGCACCCGACGGGCATTTCGATCTCGCGGTGTTCGCGTTCTCGTTTCACCACTTGCCACCGCCGCTGGCGTCACGCGTGTTCGCTGAAGGCACCCGCGCGGCCTCCAAGCTGGTGATCATCGACTTGCCGCGGCCTCCGTCACCGCTGCACATTCTGCGGCTGGCGGCGATGCTGCCGCTGGCGCCGGTGGTGCCGTTCGTGCACGACGGCGTGATCAGTTCGCTTCGCTGCTACAGCCCGTCCGCGCTGCGGGCACTCGCCGCGCATGCCGACCCGGCGATCGAGGTGGAACTGCGCGGCGGGTTGATGAGCCCGCAAGTCGTGGTGGCCAGCCGCTAGCTCACACCCTTGGCCGGGTCAGCCGGTGCAGCAGCCAGGCGACCGGGATCGTCAGCGCCAGCGTCACCGCGAACAGACCCAGCACCGAGCCGGTGTAGACCGGCCAGCGCAGCACCGACGTCATCGCGATCTCCATCACGATCACGTGGACGAGGAAGATCTCGTAGGAGATTTCGCCGAGCCACACCATCGGCGCGCTGCCCAGCAGGCGCGTGTACCAGCCGCGGTCACCCAACGCGGGCGGCGCAACGACCAGCGTCGCGATCGCGGCATAAAACATCGACCTCGCCAGGTCCTGTCCGAGGTCGGGCGACGGTGAGGTGGCGTCGCCGGCGATCGGTGTGGACACGACGAGATACGCAATCAGCGCAACGGGGATGGCCGCCGCTGCATAGCAACGGAATCCGCTGATCTGCAGCACCGCCAACATCATCCCGCCGACGAACCACACCAAATAGTGCGGCAGCCAGAAACCCGCACCCTTCGTCAGCCAATCGGTTGTGTGCAGGACGATCAGCCACAGAGGGGTGAGCGAACCGACAGCGGCCAGCCCGGCCAGCAACAGCCCGGGCCGCCAGGATCGGCGGCACAGCACCACCAGGAGCAGGTACGCCATCGGCGGCAGCACCACGTAAAACGCCACTTCGACCGCGAGGCTCCACATTTGGGTGAGGCCTTGGTGCAGATAGGTCGACAGGTAGTCGCCGCTGTAGATCTGCGTCAGGGTCACGTGGCGCAGCAACCCAGCCCAGCTGTGGCCCGGATTCGGGCCGGGCTCGCGGAATTCGTAGATGGCATAGGCGGCCAGCACCGTGACCAGGTAGGCGGGCATGAGCCGCCGGACCCGGTTGCGGGCATAGCGCCGCACCGACGGCGGGCTGGCACCGGTTGCCGCGGCCCGCACCCACGGCCCGAACAACAGGAAGCCGGAAAGGACGAAGAACACGGCGACGCCGATGTCCATGCGCGAGTAGACGAGGCCGACGTAGCCGTGCGTCGCCTTGCCCGTGCCGTACGCCGCGTGGGTGCCCATCACGAGGAGCGCGGCGACCGTACGCACACCGGTGAGCGACGCGACGCGGTCGACCGCGGAGACCTGTTCCAGTCCACCCTGGTCGACTTCGCTCAATGTCGGCCTCATCGCGCCAGTATGGGCGCCATTGCTGCGATTTCCTTGCGCGACGAGCACCAACACTGAACCATCGGCGTTGTGGGCGAAGAGCTGAAGCGGGCCGACTTTTCCCGCGCGCAGCGCCGCGAGTACCGGCGCAAAGTACAGCTGTGCCTCGACGTGTTCGAAACGATGCTCGCCCAGTCCAGTTTCGAATTCGACCGGCCGCTGACCGGCATGGAGATCGAGTGCAATCTCGTCGACGGCGGGTATCAGCCCGCGATGAGCAATCAGGAAGTGTTGGCGTCGATCGCCGACCCGGCATACCAAACCGAATTGGGCGCGTACAACATCGAATTCAATGTTCCGCCGCGACGATTGCCCGGCCGCGCTGCGCTGGAACTGGAGGCCGATGTGCGGGCCAGCCTCAACGCCGCCGAAGAGAAGGCCAACTCCGACGGCGCGCACATCGTGATGATCGGCATCCTGCCGACGCTGATGCCCGAACATCTTTCGGGCCACTGGATGAGCGAGTCGACCCGGTATCAGGCGCTCAACGATTCCATCTTCACCGCCCGTGGCGAGGACATCCTGATCGACATCGCAGGCCCGGAACGACTGAGCCTGCAGCTGGCTTCGATCGCACCGGAATCGGCGTGTACCAGCATGCAGCTGCACCTGCAGGTCTCCCCCGCCGAGTTCGCGCGCAACTGGAACGCCGCACAGGTGCTCGCAGGCCCGCAGCTGGCGCTGGGCGCCAACTCGCCGTACTTCTTCGGTCACCAGCTGTGGCCCGAAACGCGCATCGAGCTGTTCGCCCAGGCCACCGACACCCGGCCGGACGAGCTCAAGACCCAGGGGGTGCGGCCGCGGGTGTGGTTCGGCGAGCGGTGGATCACGTCGATCTTCGACCTTTTCGAGGAGAACGTCCGCTACTTCCCGTCGCTGCTTCCCGAACTGTCCGACGAAGATCCCGCCGCCGCGCTTGGGGAGGGCCGCACCCCGCAGTTGGCCGAGCTGCGGCTGCACAACGGCACGATCTGGCGGTGGAACAGACCGGTCTACGACGTGGTTGAGGGCCGGCCACACCTGCGGGTGGAGAACCGCGTGCTGCCCGCCGGGCCGACCGTCGTGGACATGATGGCCAGCGCGGCGTTCTACTACGGCATGCTGCGGACGCTGTCCGAAGAGGATCGGCCGCTGTGGACGAAGATGAGTTTCGCTGCGGCACAGCATAATTTCCTCGAGGCCGCCCAGCATGGGATGGAGGCGCGGCTGTACTGGCCAGGGCTGGGCGAGGTCACCCCCGACGAGTTGGTGCTGCGCAAGTTACTCCCGATGGCCGACGAAGGTCTGCGTCGCTGGGAAGTGGCGAGCGAAGTGCGCGACCGGTACCTCGGCGTGATCGAAGGGCGGGCCAAGACCGGACGCAACGGCGCCGCCTGGCAGGTGTCCACCGTGCAGGCGTTGCAGGAACGCGGCATGACCCGGCCCAACGCGCTGGCCGAGATGCTGCGGCTGTACTGCGAGCGGATGCACAGCAACGAGCCTGTGCATACGTGGGATTGAGCCGCGTACGTTGGGTGCCATGACTTCTGACTTGATGGACTGGGACAGCACGTACCGCCAACAAGGCGCCTTTGAGGGACCGCCGCCGTGGAACATCGGCGAGCCGCAGCCGGAGCTGTCGGCACTCATCCGGGCGGGCAAGGTCCGCAGCGACGTGCTTGACGCCGGCTGCGGATACGCGGAACTGTCGCTCGCGCTAGCAGCCGACGGCTACACCGTGGTCGGCATCGACCTGACGCCGACGGCGGTCGCCGCGGCCAACAAGGCGGCACAGGAACGCAACCTGTCCACCGCCTCCTTCGTGCAAGCCGACATCACGTCGTTCACCGGCTACGACGGCCGGTTCTCAACCATCATCGACAGCACGCTTTTCCACTCGCTGCCGATCGAGGGCCGCGACGGCTACCTGCGCTCCGTGCATCGAGCGGCCGCGCCGGGCGCCAGCTTCTACATCTTGGTCTTCGCCAAGGGCGCCTTCCCCGCCGAGCTGGAGACCAAACCCAACGAGGTCACCGAGGACGAGCTGCGCGAGGCGGTGTCGAAGTACTGGGAGATCGACGAAATCCGCCCCGCCGCAATCCATGCCAACATCCCGCAGCTTCCGGGCATGCCCGCGATCGATCTGCCGCACCCGACCGACGAGAAGGGCCGCATCAAGTTTCCGGCGTTCTTGCTGACGGCCCACAAAGCCGGGTAGTCACACCCGGCTGGTCACCTCGGCCAGCGCTTCGGCGAACTGGTCGAGGTCCTCGGCGGTGGTGTCGACGTGCGGTGACGCCCGCAGCACCGGTGCGGTCATCTCGAACGGCGCGCGCTGCACCTCGGCGTAGGTCGTGACGATGCCGCGCTCGGCGATCAGCCACGCCCGCACCCGTTGCGGGTCGGCGCCGTCGGTGGGCGCCAACGTGGTGATCGCGGTCGGCTCGTCGAGCGGCTCGACCACCCGCCAGCCCTTGATATCGGCCAGCGCGGTGCGGGTCATCCGACCGAGCTGGGCCAGCCGGTCCCGGATCTGGACTGGCCCCGCCGCCAGGTGCTCGCCCAGTGCCACCGAATAGCCCACGCGCGCAGCGACATTCGCCTCGCCAAGTTCCAGGCTTTGCATCACCGGTATGGGCAAGCCCCATTCTGGCGGCGGCAGCCGCGGCTTCAGCCGCTGTGCGAGCTCCGGATGAATCGCCAACGCGCCGACGCCCCGCGGGCCGGCTATCCATTTGCGTGACGAGCTGTAGATCGCGGCGGCGCCAACCGCACAGTCGAGATGTCCCAATGCCTGTGCGGCATCGACCACCAGCGGCACGCCGAGATCGCGGCAGACCTCGGCCAGCTCGGCCAGCGGTTGGGCCAGCCCGCGATGGCTGGCCAGCGGGGTGAGGTGCACGAGAGCGGGCGGGTGGCCGGCCAGCTGCCGCGCGGCGTCATCGACGACGAGCCTGCCGAGATCGTCGGCGGGCAGCGTGCTGACCTGGAATCCGTTGGCGGCCATGACAGCCAGGTTGGGGCCGTACTCGCCGGGCAGACAGGCGACGGTGCGTTCGCCGGGCCAGCTGGTGAGAAGGATGTCGAGTGCGTTGTTGGAGCCGGTGGTGAAGACGACGTCGGAGCCGCTCAAGCCGGTCAGTGCGCCGACGGCCGCGCGGCCCGCGGCCAGCACCGGTGCGACGGCGTCCGCGGCGACGTACCCGCCGACCTCTGCTTCATGCCTGGCGTGCTGGGCTGCCGCGTCGATGACCGCGAAGCTCTGCCGCGAGCATGCGCCGCTGTCGAGGTGCAGGCCGGCGACCTTCGGCCGGGCCGCCCGCCACTGCTCAGCCAGGCTCATTTCGTCGACAGCGACAGTCCGAAGTCACCGGCCGGATCGGTCCACCAATGCGTGCGCCGCAGACCCGCGGCGGCCAGTTCGGCCTCCACGCCCTCGGGGCGGAACTTGCAGGACACCTCGGTGAGCATCTCCTCGCCCGCGGCGAAGTCGACGGCCAGATCCAGAACAGCGATGTGGACCCGTTGCGCACGCGAGGCGCGCAGCCACATCTCAATGCGCTCGTCATCGGCGTTCCAACGGGCGACGTGCTCGAACGCGTCGAGATCGAAATCGGCGTCCAGTTCCCCATTCACCACCGCCAACACGTTGCGGTTGAACTGCGCCGTCACGCCGGCGCTGTCGTCGTAGGCGCGGACCAGCCGACCGGCGTCCTTGACCAGGTCGGTGCCCAGTAACAGGCTGTCCCCCGGCTGCAACGTGTCCGACAGCGTCGACAGGAAGTCGGCTCGCGGACCGGGAGTCAAGTTGCCGATCGTCGAACCAAGGAACACCACCAGGCGGCGGCCGACGCGCGGAATCTTGCCGAGGTGCTCCTCGAAATCACCACACACCGCATCGATTTCGATGCCCGGGTACTCGCGCTGAATTGCCGAGCCGGCCGCGTTGAGGACGCCCGCGTCCACGTCGAACGGGATGAACCTGCGCAGGGATCCGCTGTCGCGCAACGCGTCCAGCAGCATGCGGGTCTTCTCGGAGGTGCCGCTGCCGAGCTCGACCAGGGTGTCGGCCCCCGACGCGGCGGCGATCGATGCCGACCGCTCGCGCAGGATCTGCGCCTCCGCGCGCGTCGGATAATACTCGGGCAGTCGGGTGATCTTGTCGAACAAATCGCTGCCCACCGAGTCGTAGAACCACTTGGGCGGCAACGATTTCGGTGTCTGCGTCAGCCCGTCCCGCACGTCGCGGCGCAGCGACTGAGCGGCCGAGTCGGCGGCCAGGTAGTTGGACAGCGAGAGGGTCATGGCGATCCTTTCAGGGGGATCAACTCGACACGGAGCCGCCCGGCCGGCGACATTGGGCCTGAGTAGCCCTCGACCACGATGAGATGGCGGTCGGGGATCTCCTGCCAGTCGGGGTTGTCGTCGCATGGTTCGCTTGCCAGTACCACGCCGTCGTCTCGACGCAGTACCGATAGGGTGTCGCCCCACGTGGTGGCGCGCAGTTGAGATCCGTTGGCCGCCAAGATGTTCAGCCGAGCGTTGGGGTCAGCGGCGGCGACCTCGACGATGGTGTCGCCGAGCGCGTCGAGGCCACGTTCGAAGATCAGCGCCGCCAGCAGCGCGCTGTCGACGGTGGACTCGGCCAGCCGAGAAGCCTCAGCGGACAACGGCAGCACGGCACGATCGACCAGCCCGTTGTGGGACAGCAGCCACTGGCCGTCGCTGAACGGTGCCGACGCCGACGGTTCGATTGGCATGCCGATGCTGGCCGAACGTACCGCCGCGACAATGCAATCGCTGATCAACGCGGGTGCCACCGAGGCGAACGACGCGTCACCCCACAGTGGTGCGGCGCTGCGCCACCGCCGCGCCACGCCGTTGTCGAAAAAGCCGACACCCCAGCCGTCGGCGTTCATCAGGCCGTGTTTCTGTCGTCGGGGCGCATAGGACTGCACCAGCAGCCCCGACGGTGGCTCGAGCACCAGCGACGCGA
>JBKOYU010000866.1:0-2466 GCA_046725575.1 Actinomycetota bacterium
GACATGGGCGATCCCAACAATCCCGCCGTCCTGCTGATCATGGGCCTCGGCGCGCAATTGTTGTTGTGGCGCCCGGAGTTCTGCAAGAAGCTGGTCGACCAGGGTCTGCGCGTCATCCGCTACGACAACCGCGACGTCGGCCTGTCGACGAAGGTGACCGGCCGGCACACCGGCGCTCCGCTGGCGCCGCGGATGGTCCGCTCGTTCCTCGGCCTGCGCAGTCCAGCCGTCTACACGTTGGAGGACATGGCCGACGACGCGGCGGCGCTGCTCGACCACCTGAAGATCGACACCGCCCATATCGTCGGCGCCTCGATGGGCGGCATGATCGCGCAGGTCTTCGCGGCCCGGCACAAGGCACGCACCAAGACACTCGCGATCATCTTCTCCAGCAACAACCAGCCGCTGCTGCCGCCGCCGGGAGCCCGACAATTGCTGGCCATCCTGCAGAAGCCCAAGGATTCGACGCGCGAGGCGATCATCCAAAACGCGATCCGGGTAACAAGGATCACCGGCAGCCCCGGCTATCCGGCACCCGAGGACCGCATCCGCGCAGAGGCGATCGAGGGCTACGACCGGTCCTACTACCCCGCCGGCGTCGGCCGCCATTTCGCCGCCATCCTCGGCACCGGCAGCCTGCTCGGCTACAACCGGCAGATCAGCGTCCCGACCGTCGTGATCCACGGAAAGGCCGACAAGCTGATGCGGCCGTTCGGCGGACGGGCCATCGCCCGCGCCATCAAGGGCGCCCGGGTGGTGCTGTTCGACGGCATGGCACACGACCTGCCCCGCGAGTTGTGGGACGACATTGTCGGCGAGCTGAAAACCACCTTCGCAGCGGCGTGACCTGCGGTGCTGCTC
Source organism: Actinomycetota bacterium (assembly GCA_046725575.1). GTDB lineage: Bacteria > Actinomycetota > Actinomycetes > Mycobacteriales > Mycobacteriaceae > Mycobacterium. Next base: position 862 of record JBKOYU010000866.1, read on the forward strand.
GTCGGTTCGTTCGCTAGGGCACCGATCGACTAGCATCGCGATCGAGTGCATCTGGGCTCGCGAGCCGTCAAGGGGGACGCGGCAAAGCCTCTGATCCACCGGAAAGGCAACCCATCATGGCTCCATCGGGCAAATTGACGCCACACTTCGAGGACGTGCAGGCGCATTACGACCTGTCCGACGAGTTCTTCCGGCTGTGGCTGGATCCCACCCAGACCTACAGCTGCGCGTATTTCGAGCGCGACGACATGACGCTGGAAGAGGCCCAGCTTGCCAAGATCGATCTGGCGCTGGGCAAGCTGGGTCTGAAACCCGGGATGACGCTGCTCGACGTGGGCTGCGGCTGGGGATCGACGATGATGCGAGCGATCGAGCGCTACGACGTCAATGTCATCGGCCTGACCCTCAGCGAGAACCAAAAGGCCCATGTCGAAAGGGTTTTCGCGGAGTCGGACAGCCCGCGCAGCAAGCGGGTGCTGCTCGAGGGCTGGGAGCAGTTCGACGAGCCCGTCGACCGGATCGTCTCGATCGGCGCATTCGAGCATTTCGGATTCGACCGCTACGACGACTTCTTCAAGTTGGCCTACGGCCTGCTGCCCGACGACGGCGTGATGCTGCTGCACACGATCACCGCGCTGACGCTGCCGCAGATGGCCGACGCGGGTATGCCGCTCACCTTCGAGGTCGCGCGGTTCGTGAAGTTCATCCTCACCGAGATTTTCCCCGGCGGCCGGCTGCCGTCGATCGCGAAGGTCGAGGAGCACTCGGCCAAGGCCGGTTTCGAGCTCACCCGCCGCCAGTCGCTGCAGCTGCACTACGCCCGCACCCTGGACTGCTGGGCCGAGGGGCTGCAGGCGCACAGAGACGAGGCCATCGCCGTGCAGTCGGAAGAGGTCTACGACCGCTACATGCATTACCTCACCACATGCGCGAAGGGCTTCCGCATCGGCTACATCGACGTCAACCAGTTCACGCTAGCCAAGTAGACGTTCAGGGAGCGCTGGGTTTCGGGGCGTAGCATCCCGGGGACCGCATCGGCGTTTCATCCGCATGCCCCGTTGGTGGTCCCGACGCACCACCTGAAAGGCGGACGCTTCATGGCCAAGCTCACTCCTCATTTCGAGGATGTGCAGTCGCACTACGACTTATCCGACGACTTCTATCGGCTCTTTCTGGATCCGACGCAGACCTACAGCTGCGCCTACTTCGAATGCGATGACATGACGCTCGAAGAGGCGCAGCTGGCCAAGATCGACCTGTCGCTCGGCAAGCTCGGACTGCGGCCCGGTATGACATTGCTCGACATCGGGTGCGGCTGGGGCGCCACCATGCGGCGCGCCGTCGAACACTACGACGTCAATGTCATCGGGCTGACGCTTTCGCAGAATCAGCAGGACCACGCCGAGAAGGCGTTCGCGGCTCTGGACGGTCCGCGGTCCAAGCGGGTACTGCTGCAGGGCTGGGAACAGTTCGCCGAGCCGGTCGACCGGATCGTCTCGATCGGCGCGTTCGAGCACTTCGGCCACGACCGTTGGGAAAGCTTCTTCGCGATGGCGTATGGCGCGCAGCCCGATGACGGGATCATGTTGCTGCACACCATCACCC
>JBKOYU010000779.1:0-6539 GCA_046725575.1 Actinomycetota bacterium
TAGTTCAAGCACTTCTTGGTGCGTTCCAGAGTGCGGGGGTTCTTCTCCAGCAGTACCTCGATCAGCGCCTGCACTTCGGTGTCCAGCCGGTCCGGCGTGGTAAGGCGGTTGATCAAGTTGTAGTGTTCTGCGGTCTCGGCGTCGAACAGGGCGCCGATGAGGTTCCACTCCATGGCCTTCCGGCGCCCCGCGAACCACGCCAGCCGGTTGGTGCCACCCCAGCCCGGGGTGATTTCCCAGTCGATCTCCGGCATGCCCCACCGAGACCGGTCGGTCGCGACCACGAAGTCGCAGACGAGGGTCAGTTCCAGGCCACCGCCGACCGCAATTCCGTCCACCTTCGCGATGGTCATCGCGGTCAGGTCTTCGATGATCTTCGACGTCTCCTGATAGAGCCGGATTTGCCGACCGTAGATGCCGTCTTCCCAGGTGTTGAATTCGGCCACGTCGTCACCGGCACAGAACGTCTCGCCAGCGCCCTGAAACACCACGACCCGGCATTCCCGGTCATCGCGGATTTCCCGAACAGCTTGGTTGAGCTGTTGGGACAGGTCGCGGTCCAACGCGTTGTGGACGTGTGGTCGGTTGAGAGTCACCGTGGTCACCGGTCCGGATCGCTCCACGATTAACTTCTGCTCGTCGCTCATTAACAACCCTCCTTAGTTACTTGCATAACAAGACTGACTTGCAGAACGAGACTCTAGCGCGCGATGGGTGTATGCACAAGTGGGGTTTCGCGGCCGCCCCGCGATGGCGTCTCGTTGGCGGAACTCACGGACCTGGCCCGGTATCGCGTTCGCTGTTCGTTCCGGGTGAAACGTCCATGGGTCGGTCAACGGAACCGGCTACATTGCAGTGTGTTTCGAGCCAGCGGTGAATTCGTTCGGGCCACAGCGGCCCATCCCGGCTCGAGCATCATGTCGTGGCCCATATCGGGGAAGATCTCCGCTTCGGTCCGATACGCACACGCGGTCGTTTGCACATCCATGGCGAGGATCGCGCGATCATGCTGTGCGCCCAGAACCAGGACCGGAACTTTGACGTTCTCCGGCTTGGGCAAATCGAAGAACAGCATGTCCAGGAAGATGGCCCGTGCACTCTCTTCCTGCAATCGCGCTGCATATGTGGCAACCTGCGGCTCGGGAACGTGCGAAGAGAAGAACATCTGGCGTGCTCGCCCAGGGGTGTTCATGTTTCTCAACGTCTTGCCCGTCAACACGGAGCGCGTCGTGCGCCACGGGTACCGGCGCATCGATTGCAGTGTCGGTCCGAGGATTCCGCGCGCCGCGATGGATGCGAGCAGTACGCCGGCTGGCGCGGCGTGTGACTCCAAGTACTTCTGCACCACGAAGCCGCCCATCGAGTGGCCGATCACCACTGGACCGGTGGGCAGTCTGTCGGCGACTTCTGCGACATCGTCGACGTAGTCGGCGATCGAACACCGGAACAACGGTTTGGAGGTTGGGCTGCGACCGTGCCCACGAAGACTGACTGACCGCGAGGACGCGATAGCCCTTGGCCGCGAAGAAGTCCAGGAAGTATTCGTCCCAGCACCATGCGCCATGCCACCCGCCGTGAACGAACAGAAGCGGCATCGGGTGGGCTTCGGTACAAGATCCCTTGTCGATCACCTCGAGCATGCGCCTGACTCCGTGTGCGGGGCGGGTGCTGAGGACAATCCGCGGTGCGGTGTGCGCGGTCGCCGTGAAAGCCTGCGAGCATAGGGGGATGACATCAGCCGCCTCGCCGAACGAATCCGACGCGAAGCCGATGGTGAGTCCCGCTGCCGTGCGCGACGTGGCATTGACGCTTTTTGCCGAACGGGGCTATCACGGGACTGCACTGAGCCAGATCGCGGCCGCCCTCGGTATCCGTACGCCCAGCCTCTACAACCACATACGCGCAAAGCAGGACTTGTTGCGCGACATCGTGACTCAAACGACGCAGGAGGTCTGGGCCGATTACGAGGCCGCTGTGGACGGTGTCGACGACATCGTCGAACGTCTGCGTCGTGCGGCCCGCGTGTACGCGCTGCGGCACGCCACGCACCGGCGTGAGGCGCTGATCGTGAATCGTGACATCGCCAGCCTGGAGGAGCCGGCCCGCTCGGAGGTTCTCGAGTTGCGCCGCCGCCACGCCCGGGCGATCCAGGGCCTCATCGACGACGGCGTTGCGCTGGGCGTGTTCGGTGAGCAGGAATCTGCGATCGCCGCGTTCGCCATTCTCGAGATGTGCGTCAGCATCGCCCGGTGGTTCCGCGACGACGGGCCGTTGTCTGCCGAAGCCGTGGCGGACAAGTACAGCGAGTTCGCGCTGCGGGTGGCTGGGGTCGGCTGAGCTGCCGCGGGGAATTGACGGGGGGCGATCCATCCGGCTACCGTACTAACTAACGCTCGTTAGTTAGGTTGGATTCGATGGAATTGTCCAACACCTTCACCGTGAACCTGCCGGTGGAAGACGCATGGAAGGTACTCACTGACCTGGAGCGGGTCGTCCCCTGCGTGCCGGGCGCGGCACTGCTGGGGGTGGACGGCGACGTCTATCGCGGCGCAGTGAAGATCAAGGTGGGGCCGGTGACCGCGCAGTACCAGGGCACCGCCCGGTTTGTTGAGAAGGACGACCAGGCGTTTCGGGCAGTGATCCGCGCCGAGGGCAAGGACGTTGGTGGTCAGGGCAACGCCGCCGCGGTCGTGACGGCCACGCTGCGCTCGCAGGGCCAGGGCACCACAGTCGACGTGCGCACCGAGCTCAGCCTGTCCGGTCGGGTCGCGCAATTCGGCCGCGGCGTGATCGCCGACGTCACCAACAAGCTGCTGGGCCAATTCGTCCGCCGGCTGGAGGACGAGGTCGCCAACGGTGAGGCCGAACGGCCCGCTCGCAATGCCCCCGTCAGTGTGGACGACGTCGAACCGCTCGACGTCATGTCCAGCATGGGCACCACCATCGCCAAGCACGCGATACCTGTCGTCGGCGCACTTGTTGCACTCATCGTCGGGGTTGTCTTGGCACGCAGGGGAACCCGAAAATCGCGACCGTCGGCTGTGTCACCGCCGACCATCGTCATCAATCTGGCACTGCCGGCCGCATTACACCGATCCACTCTCGAGGAGACGACGCACCGATGACTGAAGTACTGCACGAGCCGACGCTCTACATCGACGGCGCGTGGGTGGCCGGCAGCGGCGACGACTGCGGCGTGGAAAACCCGGCGACCGAGGAAACCACAGCGGTCGTGACCCAGGCGACGCAGCGGGACGTCGACCACGCGTTGGTCGCGGCACGAGACGCATTCGACGGTTGGGCCGCCACGCCCGTCGCCGAGCGGGCTGCCGCGCTGTGCCGCCTACACCAGGTCATCGCCGAGCGGGCGGACACCTTCGCCGCAGTGATCAACCGCGAGCAGGGGTCCCCGCCGCCGGTCGCGCGCAAGCTGCACGTGGACACCCCGCTGGCTGTGATCGAGAAGACCGCTGATGCCCTCGAGCAGTTCGAATTCCGTTCGCGGCTGGGAAATTCCATCATCCTCCGCGAACCGGTCGGGGTCGTTGCGGCGATCACCCCGTGGAACTTGCCGCTGCACCAAATCGTCGTCAAGGTAGTCCCCGCCGTGGCCGCCGGTTGTACCGTCGTGGTCAAACCGGCGGCGCTGACCCCGCTGGCCGCCTTCGAGTTGGCACGCGCGTTCGAGGCCGCCCAGTTCCCCGCTGGTGTCTTCAACCTCGTCACCGGCAGCGGACCTGACATCGGTGACCACCTCGCGAAGAGTCCATTGGTGGACCATGTTTCGTTCACTGGTTCGACAGCGGTCGGGCGTCAGGTCGCCGCGGCGGCGGCCGGGACCATCAAGGGCGTCACGCTAGAGCTGGGCGGCAAGTCGGCCAGCGTCGTGCTCTCGGACGTATCCGACGAGCTTCTGGCCAAGGCGGTCAAAGTCACTGTGGCCAACTGCTACCTCAACGGCGGGCAAACGTGTACCGCGTTGTCGCGTCTGATCGTCCCCGCCGATCGTTTGGCGAAAGCCGAAGAGTTGGCCGCCGCTGCGGCCGCCAAATACGCTCCGGGCGAGCGGCTCGGTCCGCTGATCTCCGCCGGACAGCGCAAGGAAGTCGAAAGCTTCCTCACCCCGGGCAAAATCGTCAGCACGCCGCTCGATCTGCCCGACCGCGGCTACTACGTGACACCGACCGTCTACAGCGAGGTGGATCCGGATTCGCGGCTGGCGCAGGAGGAGATCTTCGGCCCGGTCCTGTCGATTCTGGTTGCAGAGTCCGACGAGCATGCCATCGAGCTGGCCAACAATTCGATCTATGGCCTTGGCGGTGCGCTGTGGACCGAGGACGTCGACGGCGCCGTGGACTGGGCGGCGCGCATCCGTACCGGACAGGTCGACGTCAACGGCGCGCCGTTCAACCCCCGCGCACCGTTTGGCGGCTACAAGCAGTCCGGCGTGGGGCGCGAGATCGGCGACTTCGGTATCGCCGACGTGTTGGAGATCAAGGCGGTCCAGCTGTGAGCGGCGGGTTCAGTGTCGCGGTCGACGCAGTCGTGCTGCGGTCGCCGGATCAACCGATGGCGATAGAGCGGATCCGATTGCGCGACGTCGGCCCACACGACGTGCGCGTCCGCATCGACGCCACCGGGGTGTGCCATTCGGACCTGTCGCTGGCTCGTGGGGTGCTAGCGCAGCCGCTGCCGGCTGTGCTTGGCCATGAGGCGTGCGCGACGGTCCTCGAAATTGGCTCGGAGGTCACCGATCTCAGATTGGGCGACCGTGTCATCCTGCTTTGGATCACGCCGTGCGGTGACTGCGTGCACTGCGCACGTGGCGAAACGCACCTATGTGTCAACGGCGCCGCGCGCGGAGCGCAGCCGTACGCGTTGAGCGCCGAAGGTGAGCCGATCTATCCGGGTTTGACGGTCGGTTCGTTCGCCGAGCAGACAGTGGTGCCGGCCGCCGCCGCCGTGAAGGTTCCCGACGACATCACCTCCGCCGAAGCGGCGCTGCTGGGCTGCGCGGTCACCACCGGCGTCGGCGCCGTCACCAAGACCGCCGCCGTCGACCCGGGGTCCTCGGTATTGGTCCTGGGTCTGAGCGGCGTCGGTCTGGCGGCCGTGCAGGGCGCCAAACTGGCTGGCGCATCGACGATCATCGCGGTCGACCGCAACACCGCCAAGGCTGAGTTGGCCGTAAAGCTCGGGGCAGACCACTTCCTTCCCGCCGACGATGACACCCGCAAGGCGGTCCGCACCCTGACCGGCGGCCAGGGGGTCGACTACGCGTTCGACTGCGTCGGATCGGCTCGTACCATTCGTGACGCGTGGGGCATGTCCCGCCGCGGCGGCAACGTCTGCATCGTCGGCATCGGCGGCAAGGACGACTCGGTGTCGTTCAGCGCGCTGGAGCTGTTCCACTTCGCCGCACGCTGACCGGTTGTGTTGCCGGTTCGCTGGACGCTGCCATCGACATGCCGCGCTACTTCGAGCATGTCCGCTGCGGTCGGCTGGCCTCACAGCCATGGTCACGGGTCACGGCGGGCTGACAGACGTCGAGCGAGCGATGACGGATATGGCGGCGGGACAGGGTATCCGCACACTTGTGACTCCAGCAGGTGCGCGATGAAGATCGGCGCTCTGAGCGTTGAACCGGTCTACGACGGTACCGGGCTCGAGCCGGCCCGAGAGTCGCTGACTCGGCCGGGTGTTTCCGACGCATGGTCCTGTCACCAGCACCTGCTCGACGAGCACGGAAACCTGAAGCTCACCGTCGGTGGGTTCCTGCTGCGTACCGCGGATCGAGTGGTGCTGATCGACGCCGGGGTCGGCACGATCAACAACGACAAGTACCGCGGAGGACAGTTCCTCGAGAGCCTTCGCGAACTTGGTGTCGAACCTGCGGATGTCACCGACGTGGTCTTCACTCACCTGCATTTCGACCATGTCGGCTGGGCCACCAAGAAGGGTGAGGTGGTGTTTCCGCGGGCGACGTACCGTGTGCATTCGGCGGACTGGGCGCATTTCGTGGACGCCGCCGACGCGGACGCCGGTGCCGTGCACAAACTTTCGCCACTGGCCGACCAGCTGGAGACATTCGACGTCGACACCACCATCGCGCCAGGCCTGGACACGCGTCACGTCCCCGGGCATACCCCGGGCTCAACGATTTTCGTCGTGTCGAGTGAAGGGCAGCGTGGGCTGCTGCTCGGCGACGTCGCCCATTCGACCGTCGAACTCACCGACCCCACCTGGGAGGCGGTGTTCGACGTCGACCGCGCCGCCGGTAAGCAGGTGCGGGCCCGACTGATCGATGAAATCGCCGATCAACCCGACATTGTCGCCGGTGCGCATTTTCCGGATTTGCGATTCGGCCGCCTGATCACCGTGGCCGGCGAGCGCCGGTTCGAATTTCTCTAAGGAAGGCAACTCATGGACCTCAAACTCACCGGCAAGAACGTGCTCGTAACCGGCGCCGGGCAGGGCCTGGGCCGGGCGATCGGTATGGCCTTCGCCGCCGAAGGCGCCAACGTCGCATTCCACTACAA
>JBKOYU010000205.1:0-2348 GCA_046725575.1 Actinomycetota bacterium
TTCCCGGCTCGGCTCGATGCGGGCCGTCGCCGAGACACACCACCTCACGACGTCGACCGTGTCGCAGCAGATCGCAGCTCTCGCAAGGGAAACCGGCGCCCAACTGATCGAACCCGAGGGACGGCGGGTGCGCCTTACACCAGCAGGCCAACGCCTCGCCGACCACGCCGTCACGATCCTGGCGGCCGTCGACGCCGCCCGGTTGGACCTCGATCCGGGCGCAGAACCTGCCGGCACGGTGCGCGTCGGGGGCTTCGCCACTGGCCTTCGCGTGTCGCTGTTCCCGATCGCCGCCGACCTCGCCAAGCGCTACCCCAAGGTCGAATTCGTGATCAGCGAGTACGAACCGATCGAGGCCTTCGAGCTGCTCACCGACGACGATCTCGATCTGGCACTCACCTACGACTACAACCTGGCACCGGCATCTGTCAGCCCGGTCCTCGAAACGGTGCCGCTGTGGAGCGTGGCCTGGGGACTCGGCGTTCCGGTCGAATTTCCCGACGGGCCTGTTGACATTGCGGACTTTGCGGACCAGACCTGGATTGTCAACTCCCGCAACACCGCTGACGAAGACGCGGTCCGAACCCTCGCGGCGATGTCGGGCTTCACACCCAAGATCGCGCACCAGATCGACAGCCTCGACCTGGTCGAGGATCTGATCGTGGCGGGCTACGGAGTCGGCCTGCTCCCCATCGGTCGGCCAACCGATCGCGGCGTCAAGGTACTCCCCCTTGCCGACGCCAACCCCATCCTGACCGCATACGCCGTGACCCGCCGAGGCCGAGCCACCTGGCCACCGCTGCGGGTGGTGCTGGACGGGCTGCGGCCGCCGCCCGAGCCCGAACTCCCCCGCCCACAATGGCCACGACCGGTTCCGTGAGAGGGTTCGCCGGCGGTGCCATCTGACGCAGCATGTCCAGCCATGAGTCGTCGCTCCTTCGTCGGTCCGGCGAGCAAGCATTTGGCCAGCTGACCAATGACCACAATCCGTCACCCGCCTAAAACGGTCCCCAGCCGGACTACTACAACGCCGGTCCAATTATCAAGCACTTCACTGATTCGGCGTCCCAGGGCATTGGACGATTCCAAGGCCGCGTTGGCGCAACGGATGTATGCGAGCGGTGAGCCTGCGAGCACAATCGTGAAAGCTCTTCGGGTAAGCCGGGCAACCGTTTACCGGGTACTTGCCGCGCAGGCTGAGATAGGCGGCTAGTGCTGCCAATCACCGGGGCCGTAGGTCGTCGCGATGCACACTGCGACAGCAGGTAAGTCCTTCTCGTGGACGTACTGCATGACGAGATTTTCGGCGGCCACCCGCGATTGGATGTATGCGCCACCTGCATTCCAGTTGTGTTCGTCGTCCTCGGTCACTGGATTGGTATCGCTGATGGCCAGTGTGCCGGTGGTGCTGGTGAATACAAACTTGGAAAGTCCAGCTTCCGCAGCGGAGTCCAGCACGTGCCGCAACCCATCGACATTGGTGCGAAACAACGGAGTTGGGTCGCGCTGCCACATGCGCGCGTCCACGACACAGTAGTACACGACGTCGCAGCCGACCATGGCAGCATGGAGCGCCGCGTCATCGAAGACAACGCCGTAGCAACGTTCGACATCAAGGTCGTCGATGCCCTTTGTCGAGCTTGTCCGACGCAGGATCACGCGGACTTGGTTGCCGCGAGTTGCGAGTTCGCGCACGACATGGGACCCAAGGAAGCCGCTCGCCCCGATTACGAGCTTCGTCCTATTCTGCGAACCGCCCTCACGACTGGTCATGCGCTGTCCTGCCGTAAGCTTGGTCGAACTTGTTGTGGGCCAGCACATCCGGTCCATAATTCTGCACGATCATTATCCACGGGTGAGCGAACCACCCCCGGTGTTTCCATCTGCGCTGCCCTGCCAGGACAGATCGCATCACTGGACGCAGCACCGGACCGACTGCGCGCAATGTCCGTGCTGACGTCATCGCATCTTTCCGCGTACCATCCGTGCGCCCGCATTGCGCATCCGGTCGGAGATCCGAATCGAGAACAGGGAGTTGAAGATGTCCTCGGGAAGCGATCGGCACCGACAATGACCTTTCCGCCCGCGTCCGCAGTGTCGCGCCGCTCCGCCTCGGCCTGTTGTTTCTGTCCGCTACCTTGTCGATTGCTCGGTGTTATTGATCAGCACCGCTGTGCCACATCGGTAGCGCTGGTCAGCTAAGCTCGCCCGTGAGGAACTGGGCAGAGCCCTGGCCGAAAGACCAGTCCGCATCGCCGTTTTCGGTAATCGACACGATGAGATCGTTCGGGTCTAGACCGCAGTCGCGGCGCAAATTCGAGGCAAACTGTTCGAAGAATCGTTTATTC
>JBKOYU010000107.1:0-2033 GCA_046725575.1 Actinomycetota bacterium
TCAACGGCAGCAACATCGTGATCGGGTTTCGGTAGATGATGAGCAGGATCACGAGCAACAAAGTCACGATCGCGGCTTCGATGCGAACTTGATCCCGCATGCTGACGTCAATGACATCGGCGACGGTAGCCGCTGTCCCAGTCAGGTTCGCCGTCAGCGAAGTACCCCCAACCGTATTTTTGACGATGCTGGCGACCCGCGTGTATGCGGAGTTCGACTCCTCCGACGCGAGGTCGCCTGAGATACCGACCGGCAGCATCCAGGCTTTGCCGTCCGGACTACTGAGCGTCTCACGCAGCTGCGGTGTGCTAACGAAATCCTGCAGCATCACGACGTCTTGACTGTCTTGACGCAGGCGGTCGACCAGAGTCTTGTAGACCTGCTCGTCAGCCGGCGTCAGGCCCTTCTCGTTGGTCAGAAGCACGAGGAGCACGTTGTCTTCCGTCCCGGTTTTCGGAAACGCGTCGGCCATCTGCTGATTCGCGACGATCGCGGGGGCGTCGGCCGGCAAGGGGGAGATCGGCTGCTTCTGGGTGACCTGGGCCAAGTTCGGGAACAACGGCGGCAGAAAGACGGCGAGCGCAACCCAGAACGCGATCACAACCCACGGCCAGCGCACGATGAAGTCGCCAAGCCGGGGAAAAATCCCGTCGGCTCTAGCTGTGCTCGTCGTGCCCATCCCGGGTGACACTGGCGCCTTTGTCAGCCAACCCATTAGTAATCCAGGCCGCGACTAAAGACGATGCCTCCGGCAAGCCGGTAGACCATTCCGATGACAGCAACAATAACCGGTGTTTCCCCCACGTCCGCTCACCTCTTCTCAAGCTGCGAGACGAGAAGCTCGGTCGAATCCGGATGCGAGAGGGAGGAATTCCCCCGCACGATGCCCTGCTGTCTTTTTCTGTGGCGCATCCAGCTGAGACGTGCCCCTGTACGTAGCTAGCCTATCGGCTTCTTTTGCGGAGGTGTAAAGAATCTAAGATTCGACTTCGGCCTACTCGGGTTGCTCATTGGTCAAGCTGGCGGGCGCAGACGTGCGGTGCATGCGTCCGCGCTGCCACGGCCATCTGACGGGTTCTACCAAATTCGCGCACGCTGGCGGGCGCCGTAATGGCACGCTGCTAGGCGTGAACGCACCAGCCGAGACTCAGGTACTCGCCGACACGGGCGGACTGGTCGTCACTGACGACGGCCGTCGGGTTCTCGTCTTCGACCGCGGCACGGGTGCGCTGACGATGCTGGCATTTGTGCCCGCCGCGACCACAGTCGTCGTCGGCTTCGGTCTTGTCGCGCTCGTCGCGGGCGTTCCCTCAAGAGCAGTGGGCGCGGCATTCCTGGCTGTCGGTCTCATCATCGCGGCAGTGACCTATGCCATGGTGCGCAAGATTCGTCGCCGCCGCAGCCAGCCACTACACGAATGCCGCCCAGTCGCGGTCATCGACCGCAAGCTGGGGTTGTTCAGTTACGGCGGCGGAGCGGTGGCGCCTTTGGTTCAGGTGCGCTTCGCACGCAAACTGCAAATTGGTTCGAGCTCACCCAGACTCGTCGCGGTGACACCGGGCGGTACACACGTTCTCAAGCGCGGTAATCCATTCGACGGTGGAGTCGGCAAGCTCGACGAATTGCTGAGCGCGGTCGTGCGGGGCGGCTGACCGCCGGCGCAAACGCTGTCTGCTGAAACAGCGCTGCGCGGTGAACGCGGAGCTACGCTTTTCAAGCAGCTACCGAGGTCGATGGCTGCTTGAGCTGAGGTGCGTGGTCTCGCACGCAGCCGACTCGTAACGTGAACTCCAGGACGACGCTGACCTCTCTTTGCGCCGTTGTCCTGGTACGCGGGCTCACGATCGGCTCCTGTTCGGCAGCGCCATCGGTCACCCCCACGCCACCACCCACCAGTGGTCAGTCGACCCCGTTGCTCGATAACACACTGTCGACGCCGCGCTGGTTCACGGGCACCGACGGATCGGCCCATCTGGTGTACGAGCTGACGCTGACCAACGCCGTCCCGGCCCCCGTCGCGTTCAACACCGTGG
>JBKOYU010000193.1:0-2641 GCA_046725575.1 Actinomycetota bacterium
GGCAACGAGCAGCGCACCGCCTGGCTCAACAACTTCTACTTCGGCGGCGAGCACGGCGTGCCGGAGTCGATCGCCCGCGCGGGTGGGCTCAAGAAGCTCGTCGGCGTGAACCTCGAGGGCATCGACGCTCGAGAAGTCAACTCCATCAGGCTGTTTGACGACGAAGAGCACCGCCCCATCTACGTGCGGGTCGGCAAGAACGGCCCGTACCTGGAGCGCATGATTGTTGATAAGGACGGCGAGGCTGGAGATCTTAAGCCGCAGCGGGCCAACCTCAACGACTCGCTCACGCCCGATGAGCTGACGCTTGAGCTGGCTGAAAAGCTGTTCTCCGCGCCGCAAGAGGGGCGGTCGCTGGGTGTCGACCCGGAGACTGGTCACGAGATCGTGGCCAAGGACGGCCGCTACGGACCGTACGTCACCGAGGTGTTGCCCGAACCGGAGTCTGATGACGACGACGGCGCAGGCAGCGGCGCCAAGAAGGGCAAGAAGCCGACGGGCCCCAAGCCGCGCACCGGCTCGCTGCTGCGGTCGATGAGCCTGGACACCGTGACGCTGGACGATGCGCTGCGGCTGATGTCGCTGCCGAGGGTCGTCGGCGTCGATCCCAATACCGGCGAGGAGATCACCGCCCAGAACGGCCGCTACGGGCCATATCTGAAGCGCGGCACCGACTCTCGCTCGTTGGCGACCGAGGAGCAGATGTTCGACATCACCCTCGACGAGGCGCTGAAGATCTACTCTGAGCCGAAACGCCGTGCGGGACAACGGGCGTCGACGCCGCCGCTGCGTGAGCTGGGCAACGATCCCGCCACCGGCAAGCCGATGGTGATCAAGGACGGCAGGTTTGGCCCGTACGTCACGGACGGTGAAACCAACGCCAGCCTGCGCAAGGGTGACGACGTGCTGTCGATCACCGACGAGCGCGCCGCCGAGCTGCTCGCCGATCGCCGGGCCCGCGGTCCCGTCAAGCGGACGAAGAAGGCGGCCAAGAAAGCGACCAAGAAGGCCGGAGCCGCGAAGTCGGCGACATCAAGCCGAGCGAAGAAGGCTTAGCTCGAGCTCACGTCGCTCGGAACGTCGTCGATCTCGTCGGCCTCGCTGACCTCGCCGGGCGACACCAGGTTCAGCGGTCGGGCCAGCTGGGTGGGCGCGGTGCGGCCGCGCAGTTCGACGATCTCGCCGACGTCCCAGCACAGCGCCTCGGCGTCGAGCGCACCGCTGACCGCGATCGCCGATGCCAGCACGTGCCCGGGCTCCAGTTTGGCGAGCTCGGTGAGGCGGGCGCCCTCGTTCACCGGGTCGCCGATAACGGTGTACTCGAAACGCGCCTGAGCGCCGATGTGCCCGGCGATCGCGCGGCCGGCTGAGACGCCGATGCCGAACTCCGTCTCGCCCAGGACGGAGATGAGGTCGTCGTGCAACTCTCGGGAAGCGGCCAGCGCCGCGCCGCAGGCGTCGGGATGCTCGATCGGCGCGCCGAAGATGCACAGTGCCGCGTCGCCCTGGAACTTGTTGACGAACCCGCCGTGCCGGTTGACGGTGTCGACGACGACACGGAAGAACTCATTGAGCAGGTTCACGACCTCCGCGGCCGGGATCGTTGACGCGAGGTGGGTCGATCCGACCAGATCGACGAAAAGAACTGCGACGTCACGCTCCTGGCCGCCGAGTTCGGTGCCGCGCTCCAGGGCGCGACGGGCCACGTCTTCCCCGACGTAACGGCCGAACAAATCACGCAGCCGTTGACGCTCGGCGAGATCGCGCACCATGTCGTTGAATCCGGCCTGCAGCAAACCCAATTCGCTGGCGTCGTAGATCTGCATGTGCGCGTTGTAGTTACCGCGATGCACTTCGCCAAGGGCCCAACGCAATTGGCGTAGCGGGTCGGCAATCGACATGGCGACCAGCACGGTGCCGAACAGGCCGATCACCAGTGCGGCGATGGCCAGCAGCAGGATCGGTGTGGTGAGACGGTCGGCGGGTGCGGTGAGAATCTCGATCTTGCTGGCCACCACCGCCAGCACGATCGCCAGGATCGGAACGGCGGTGGACAGCACCCACGTCAGCACCTGGCGCTGAATCACGCCCGGCGCGCGGAAGTTCTCCGGCACGCCGCCGCGCAAGGCGGCCACGGCGACCGGGCGAAGCACCCGTTCGGACTGCAGATAGCCGATGATCGCCGTCGCGGTAGCGCCCAGCCCTGTGGCGACCGCCACCACCGGTGCGGATTTGCTGGCAACCGGCCAGCTGGCGACGATGAACACGATGGAGCCCAGCAGCCAGTTCGTCACGTTGATCACCGAGCGGTAGAACGGCATCTTCAGCGCGCGAGTGCGGGCCATCTCGGTGGCGGCCGGGTCACGCTCGCCGAGCAGCGTGTCGCGGCGCTGCCAGCGCATCACGGGCATGAGCATCCGCAGGGTCAGGTACGAGCCGACGGTGAACGAGAGGAATAGGTAGGCCAGAAAGATCGCCAGGTTGAAGGCGGGCAGGTCCAGCAGCTGGATGCGGTCCTCAGGTGGTAGCCCGAACCGCAGGAAGCCCAGCACCAGCAGCGCGCCGATGATGTCGGCCTGCAGCATGCCCAGCGTGAACACCGGCCACGGCGTGCGCGCAAACCAGCGGACGAATGTGCTGA
>JBKOYU010001037.1:0-4136 GCA_046725575.1 Actinomycetota bacterium
CACTGGTACCGTCCGGCGATCGACACCCTCGGCGAGCGGGTCGATGCGGAGTCAGACGAGCTGCTCGCGAAGGCACGGGCTCAGGTGACCGATTACTTGGCCGGCCACCGGACTGACTTCGACCTGCCGATCACGCTGCACGGCGACCAGGCCAAGCAGCGTGTCTGGCGTCTGTTGACCACCATCCCCTACGGGGAGACCGTGACATATGGGGAGTTGGCCGCGGCCCTTGCCGACGGCACCACGGCCCAGGAGGTGGGGCAGGCGGTTGGCCGCAACCCCATGAGCGTCGTCGTCCCGTGCCATCGTGTGGTCGGACGCAACGGCCAGCTGACCGGATACGCGGGCGGGCTCAAACGCAAGCAATTCCTGCTGGAATTGGAGGAGCCGAGCGAAGTGAAGGCGGCGAGGTTGTTCTGATGGCTCCGACGAAGTGGCAGAAGCGCGTCGACTCGGGCGACTGGGACGCAATCACCGTCGAAGTCAATGACTTTGGCGGTGCACTGATGCCCCGACTGCTCACCAAGGCCGAGGCCGAAAAGATCCGAGGGCTTTACCCTGACGACCATCTGTTCCGCGCGACGACCGACATGCGCAGATACCGATTCGGCGAGGGCATGTACCGGTACTCTCAGCAGCCCTATCCGAGCCCATCGAAGAGCTCAAGCAGGCGTTATATCCACAGCTGTTGCCGATCGCCCGGAAATGGTGGACCAAGCTGGGGCGCACTACGCCGTGGCCCTACTCCCTCGACGACTGGCTGGACATGTGCCACGACGCAGGCCAAAAGAAGTCGACCGCGATCCTGCTCAAGTACGGCGACGGCGACTGGAACGTCCTGCATCGGGATCTCTACGGCGACTTGGTGTTTCCGCTGCAGGTCGTGATCAACCTGAGCGAACCGGGCGTCGACCACACCGGCGGTGAGTTCTTGCTCGTCGAGCAGCGTCCGCGCGCACAATCGCGCGGCACCGCGACGTTGCTGCCATTCGGCCACGGCTTCGTCTTCACGACGCGTGAGCGGCCGGTGCAATCGACCAGGGGCTGGTCGGCGTCCCCCGTCCGACATGGTGTCTCGGCCGTCCGCTCCGGTGAGCGCTTCACACTCGGCCTGGTCTTTCACGACGCCACGTAAACATGAAGCGTTACAAGCTGATCGGTGAGGACGGCACACCTTACGAGTCGGCCACTCCCGGCACGCTCGGCGGGCACAAGGCGACGCGGATCTACGGTCGGCTGGACTGTCCGTCGGCGCTGCGGGCCATCGAGCGCGGCGGCTACGTCACGCATCGCGTGTTCTTCGGCGACGAGGCGGCCGCCGTCGCCGCGGGCTACCGACCGTGCGCCAGGTGCCTGCCCGATCGGTACAGGGCGTGGAAGGAGGCGCTTAGCGTCGGCGCAGAACGATCACGTTGTCGACCCAGGTGACGGTCTGCCCGTCCGGCCCGGTCGCTTCTCGCTCGACGACCTCGATACGGATCCGTTCCCACTCAGCATCGTCGAGCTCGAGTGAACCGACGACCTCCTCGCCACTGGGGAATTCGTGGTGATGGTCCAGCTTCGACGCCCAAGGCGGCGGCCCAGCGTGGTCGACGATCAGCAACAACCCACCCGGGCGGACTGCGCCTGCAGCACGCCTGAGGACCCGCGGCCGATCGAACGGAACCATGGAATGCAGAAACTGCGCCGAGACCAGATCGAAGCTGCCGTCCGGAAAGCTGTGGGATAGATCGTGCTGGACGAACTGGATCCGCTCAGTCAACCCCTGGGCCTCAGCGGCCGCAGCCGCGCGTTGCAACGCGGTATCCGAGACGTCGACCGCGACGACGGTCCACCCGCGCTCGGCGAGCCAACAGGCGTCTGCGCCCTCGCCGCAGCCCAGATCCAGCGCGTGGCCTGCCTCCAGCGGCGAGACCACCTCCGCCAGGCGGACGTTGACGCGACCGCTCCAGACCCGGTCGCGCTCGCCGTAGTGCTGTTCCCAGTGCTCCTTGGCATCAGTCGTGTTCATGCCACGAGCTTGCACGCGTCAGG
This sequence comes from Actinomycetota bacterium, assembly GCA_046725575.1. Taxonomy (GTDB): domain Bacteria; phylum Actinomycetota; class Actinomycetes; order Mycobacteriales; family Mycobacteriaceae; genus Mycobacterium. The sequence continues at coordinate 2,035 of JBKOYU010001037.1, forward strand.
CCATAGTGCCAAGCTGGTTTGCCATGCAGGCAAAAACCGAGGACAGCGTCGACCTGCGGGTCCGCCGGCGGCTACGCGAGCTGCGCATGCAGCGAGGGCTGACGCTGGAGGATGTCGCAAGCCGGTCGAGCATCGACGTGTCGACGCTGAGCAGGCTGGAATCGGGAAAGCGTCGGCTCGCGCTCGACCACCTGCCTCGGCTCGCCACCGCGCTGTCGGTCAGCACCGACGAACTCCTACGCGCGCCCGAGGCGGAGGATCCCCGGGTCCGGGGCGGATCGCACACCCACAATGACGTGACCTACTGGCCACTGACCCGCCACGGCCCGGCAGGCGGGTTGCACGCGTACAAAGATCCGGGTCAGCGCTCGTCGGCGCACCCCGCCCGCCGAGCTGCCGGTGCACGAGGGCCAGGACTGGATGTATGTGCTCTCCGGCCAGTTGAGGCTGATTCTGGGCGAGAAGGACTTCACCATCAAACCCGGTGAGGCCGTGGAGTTTTCGACGTGGACGCCGCACTGGTTCGGGGCGGTCGACGGGCCCGTCGAGGCGATCACACTGTTCGGCGTGCACGGTGAACGGCTCCACCTGCACGACTGAGGGTGGGCCCTAGGGGGTTAGAGGCGGTGCGATCGTCGGCGGCGCGGCCGGGTCGGGCGGCGCCGGAGAGTCGTAATACCCCGGCGGCGGTGGCCCGTTCAACGGGTAGTACCCAGGCGGCAGCGGCGGTCCGCCCTGGGCCGGCCTGGCCGGCGGAGGGCCGTTGGACTCCGGGGCATTCAGTGATATGTACCCGGGCGGCAGCTGTGGTGGTGGACCGGCTCCGGGCGGCGGTCCGGGCGCAACTTCCGGTGGCGCGGTGAGCGCGTCGAGCGGGTTGCCGCTGTGGAACGTGTGCCAAATATCCCTGAGGTATCCGAGTTGGCCCGGCGTTTGACCCGCGCCGTAAACGGGATTCTGGATCTCCGGCACCGTTGGCGGGCCGACGGGTGGGGGCGGCGGCGCAGCCACCAGTCCATCCGAAGACGCCACTGGCTGACCGGGAGCCGGAGCGGCTGCATCCGGCGCCGGTGGCGCCGGGGTCGGGTAGGGCACCACCGGATCCGCCGCTGCCTGCCCGGCCATAGCCAGTGCACCGCCGGCGATGATCAAGCCCGCGACTGCCATCCTTGCGGCGTTGGCGGGCAGTGTCGCCCGGTGTCGTTCGGTCATTTATCCCGGTTGTCCTCTCTGGTGGCGCCCACGGGGACTCCCTACAGGAGCAGCGCGGGCGCGCCGGACCCGACTTCCGAGCAAGGCTAGCGCCTACCGGCGTCCGGCGTCACTTCCTTCGCGCGCTGGCCATCACTCACTACAGGTATGCCGTCTGGTTCACCAGCCGCACCGACGCCACGCCGTCCGGATAGAACTCGGCGATGGAAAGCGAAGCCAGGTCGAGGTGCAACCGGTACAGGATGCCCGGACCGGCGTCCAACGCCATCCGGAGCAGGGTCTTGATCGGCGTCACGTGCGACACCACCAGCACGTTCTGGCCCTGATGTTCGTTGATGATTCGCGCCTGCGCCCGACGCACGCGTTCGGCGACGCTGTCAAAGCTCTCCCCGTCGGGCGGCGCCATGCTGGTGTCGCGCAACCACCGCCGGTGCTGCTCCGGGTCGCGCTCGGCCGCCTCGCCGAACGTCAGCCCTTCCCAAGCCCCGAAGTCCGTTTCGATCAGGTCGTGGTCGACCGTGACGTCGAGGCGGAGCGCCTTCGCGGCCGTCGCCGCCGTGTCGTAGGCGCGTTGCAGCGGCGAGGTGACGACGGCGTCGATGCCGCCCTTCTGCGCGAGGAACTGTGCGGCGGCCTCGGCTTGGCGCCTGCCGGCATCGGTCAGTGCGGGGTTGCCGCGGCCGGAATACCGCCGCTGCGTGGACAACTCGGTCTGCCCGTGGCGAAGCAACAGGAACCGGGTCGGCGCACCGCGGGCACCGACCCAGCCCGCGGGTGACGTCGCGGTCTGCGATTCCTTCGGCGCCTCTGCGGGAGTGTTCATTTCGGCGGCCGCGTCCATGGCCTCGTTGGCCAGCCGGTCGGCGTGGCTGTTCTTGGCACGCGGGATC
>JBKOYU010000969.1:0-4552 GCA_046725575.1 Actinomycetota bacterium
ATCGCCAGATCCTGGCGCAATCCAGCGCCGCGTACCACTGAGTCGCCGACCAGCCGACCGCCTGGCTTGACGCAGCGAGCGATTTCACGGACCGCGGCGGCCGGATCGGGCAGACAGTGCAAACCGTTGAAGGAAACGCAAAGGTCAAATTCGTGGTCCTCGAACGGCATCCGTTCGATGTCGGCCTCGACGAACTCGATGTCGTCGCGACTCAGTGCGGCGGCCCTGGCACGAGCGCGATCGAGCATGTCGGTGGAGATATCGGCGGCGACGTAGCGCACGTGCTGGCCGGGTCGCAGGCCGCGCAGCGCGACCCCGCCGCCGCACGGAACGTCGAGGACCGCCGACCCGTCCAGTAGCTCGCCGATCATGCGGATGCTGTCGTACAACATGCGGGTATCAGTGCCCCACAGCGCGAGTCCGGCAGGCCTGGCAAGCCATTCGTGTTCGACCGCAAAGTCGTAGGCGCCGCCGAGGCGGCCGGCCGCCCCGCCACCCCATATCGATCGTTGCTCTGGCATGCGGTTGACAGTAGTCAGTGCAACCTGAACTCGGCGCCGTCGTAACCCCACTGCCCGAATGGCGGGCGTTCGCCGCGATCAATTGCCCGGATGCTGGGACGGCCGATGTGAGCGAACACGAGCCGAAGAACTCCCGCGCGACGGGCCGCGACCGCGACGTCGCGCGCGCAGGCGTGGCCGCCGACGCCGCCGGCGAACCTGATCGGCCGATTCCATCCCGCCGCGTCGGCGAACATCAGATCCACGTCGGTGGCCCAGTCCGGGAACTCCCAGAACTCCGGCGCCCAGGCGGCACGATGCGACGCCGTCTCGATCAGGTAGCCGGTGGTCGGGTGCGAAGTATGCCGCACCGGCAGCGGTCGCAGGTGCACGTCGTCGGCATCGAAAGGCTCGACGGCGGGCCGCACGCTGAGTTCACTGGCCCGTCGCCGGATCTGCGGCATCAGCTCCGCACGGTCGTCGCAGACGAGCCATGCGTCGAGCGGCGGGCCAGGATCGGCGGCTCCTCCGCCGTCGAGCATGACCCGGTGGCCGGGCCATGTCAGCAGCAGCCCGGCGGGACGGTACCGGGGTGAATTCATCGCCCCGACCCCCAGCAGGGTCAGACGCAGCATCAAACCACTCCACTGCCATTGTCTATGCGTCGTCGTGATCGAATGGATGAATGTCATCCAGTGCACTGACCGAGCCGACCTTCACCGGTCACCGACCCGCGAGTGCCGGCGACCTGTCGGTTGAATCGCAGGGGATCGCGCCGATCCCCGAGGATCAGCGATACGGTTCGCCCGCTCGGCTGTTCACGGTGTGGTTCGCGCCGCAGGTCAACATGACCGGGGTTTTCACCGGCGCGCTGGCGATCGTGCTCGGGCTTGGCTTCTGGCTCGGTCTGCTGGCGATGGTGCTCGGCACGGTGCTGGGCTCGCTCATAGTCGGATACCTGTCGACGTGGGGCCCGCGGACGGGTACCGGCCAGCTGCCCAACTCCCGGATGGCGTTCGGCGGCGGCGTCGTGTTGCCCGCAGTTGTGCAGTGGGTGGGGACGATCGCGTGGGACGCGCTGGTGGGCCTGTTCGGTGGGCAAGCGCTGTCCTTGCTGCTGGGCATCCCGTTCTGGCTCGGGGTGCTGATCGTGCTGGGTGTGCAGGGCGCGGCGGGATTCTTCGGCTACGAGGTCATCCACCGGATGCAGGCGGTGCTGACCGTGGTGTTGTTCGTGACGTTCGTGGTGTTCGCGGTGAAACTCGTTGGGGGACATGAGATCGTCACGCCGGCGAGTGTCCACGGCGCGGACCTCGTCGGCGCGTTTGTCCTCGAGGTGACCATCGCGTTCAGCTTGGCGGTGTCGTGGGCCAGCTATGCCGCCGACTTCAGCCGCTACCTGCCTGCCCACTCGTCGCGGGCGCGGGTGTTCGGGTTCACGTTCGCTGGAATTGTGTTGGCGTACATCTTCATTCAGGGCATCGGCATCGCGGCGGGAAACGTGGTCTCCGAGCAGACCGCGGAGGGCGTGCGATCGGTGATGGGCGGAGGTCTGTTGGGTGGGCTGGCCTTGCTCATCATCGCGTTGGCGTCGATCGGCTCGGGCGTGATGAACGACTACAGCGGCTCGCTGGCGCTACAGACGATCGGGGTGCGGGTGCGGCGGCCGGTGTCGGCCGTGATCGTGACGCTGCTGGCCTTTCCGCTCATCCTCTGGCTGAACGCCGCCGACACCGCCACCCGCTTCCAAGACGTGCTGCTGTTGGTGAGCTACTGGATCCCGGCATTCGTCTCGATCGTGGTCATCGATTGGCTGCTCCGCGTTCGCGGCCGGGCGACCATCAACCCGGCTGCGGAACCGACCGATCGCCGCCATGCGGTGGCGGCGGTGATCGTGTTCGTGCTCGCCTACGGCGCTTCGATCCCGTTCATGCACACGTCGCTGATCGAGGGCCCGATTGCGAAGGCGTGGCACGGCGCCGACATTGCGTACTTCGTGAATTTGGTTGTGGCGGCTGTTCTTTACGGTGGCTACCGGTTGCTGCGCCGACGGGCATCCATATCCGCGGGCTGACTCGTGGTGTTGATGAAGTCCTCGATCAGGTCCACCACCTCGGTGGGCCGTTCGACGTGAGGGAAATGGCCTACGCCTTCGAGTACCTCGAGCCGGCTCTCGGGCCGCGCGGCCTGCGTCGCGTACGCGTGGTCGACCGGGATGATGCGGTCCTGGTCTCCCCAGATCGCCATGATGGGCAGTTCGGAGGCCACATGCAGCCGATTGAGTGCGCTCACCGCCTGCCCGCGGTAGTCGACCACCGATCGCAGCGTCCGTAGGAATGCCTCGCGCGTCTCGGCGTCGGACAGGGACGAGTAGGCACTCCACAGCTCGGCACCACGCGGGGATTGAATCCCGGCCCCGGAAAACCACGCCCGCAGCTTGTTGCCGACTGTCAGAACAGGTTGCGGCGCGATGATCGGCAGTATCAGCTCGGCGCCAGGCGCCGACAGCAGCCGCAGCGTCCAGCCGACGTCGGGACCGAGACCGCCGCTGCTGATGAGGATCAGCCGTTGGCAGTAATCCGGATGCTGGTAGACGAACTGCATGGCCACGCCGCCGCCGAGCGATTGACCGATGATTGTTGCGCGGGAAATTCCCAGCTCGTCGAGCAAGTCGCGAAGCCACACCGCGAATGCGCCGAGCGAGTAGTCCGCGCGGGGCTTCGCGGAGTGACCGTGTCCCAGCAGGTCGGGCGCGACGACGCGGTACTTCCGCGAAAGCCGCGGGATCACGGCGCGCCATGTCTCGGAACTCCCGGCCATTCCGTGGATCAACACCACCACGTCGTTGCCGCCGCCGACATCGCGATACGCGACACGATCGCCGTAAAGTTCCAGGTACTTCAGTTCGCTCATGGCCGCTTCCCCCTCTGACCTATTCGTGTCACTGGCTCCCCATCGTTGCAGAGAGCAACCCACGGGTCACTTCCGGCCGTCGAACCGGGAGAGATACATCCAGGCCGGTTGATAGCCGCGCCGTTCGTAGAGGCGGATGGCGTCGGTGTTGCCGGGCAGCGCACCGAGGATCAGATCCTCGACGCCGAGCGCTTGCAGGTGCTGCTCGAGTCGATTGAGAAGCTCGGAGCCCAGCCCGCTTCCGCGGTATTGCGGTAGCACACTGAGGGATTCGATCTCGCCGATCCGCGGCCCTGTTTCCCATGTGTCCGGGATCCAGCTTTCGTCCACGGGCATGACGTGGGCCAGGCCGTAGCCCACGGCAGTCTCGCCGACGAAGGCGAGTAGCAGCAGGGTGTCGGCCTTGGCGAGCAACTCCTCGTACAACCCGCGCCGCACCCGCCATGTCTCGTCGTCGCTGACATATGGCGCCAGTTGCGGCATGGTCGTGGCGTGCTGGTGATGGACCGCCACCCACAGCGGGCGGACGAGGTCCAAGTCTGCGGCGCTGCCGGTGCGCACCTGCCATTCAGTCATCACGCCACGTTAGAGGCGCTTCACCCCGTCGGCCACCGCGTGCAGTTTGTCGGGGTTGGCCACGTTGTGGACGGTGACGATGCGGCCGTCGGCGTCCAGGTCGACGGTGAGAGTGGCGATGACGCGGCCGGCACCGGTCAATACGATGCCGGGCCCGCCGTTGATGTCGACGACTTCGGCCGCCATATCGGCGATTGCGACGCCCTCGTATGGGCGTTGGCTCGCACCGGCGATCCACCGTGCGACGTTGTCGATGCCGATGATCGGGCGCATCGCCTGGCGGACCTTGCCGCCGCCGTCGGTCCACAGCGTGACCTCGGGGGCGAGCAGTTCCATCAGTTCGTTGATGTCGCCGCCCGTGATCGCGGCGAAGAACCGCTCGGTGGCTTCGCGCTTCTTGACGCGGTCGGTCTCGAACCGCGGCCGCCGCGCCTGGACGTGTTCGCGGGCGCGGTGGGCGGCCTGACGCACCGCGGACTCGGACCGGTCAACCGCCTCACCGATTTCGGCGTAACTGAAGTCGAACACCTCCTTGAGCACGAACACGGCGCGCTCCAATGGGC
>JBKOYU010000626.1:0-2306 GCA_046725575.1 Actinomycetota bacterium
ACGTGTGCTGCTGGCCAAACCCAAGGTGGTGTTCCTCGATGAGTCGACCTCGGCACTGGACGAGGGCCAGGAGTTCGCGCTGTATCGCGCGTTGCGCACGGGGCTGCCGGACTGCATCGTGGTCAGCGTCAGTCACCGCCCTAGTCTGGAACAGCACCACGACCAACGCCTGGAACTGCTCGGTGGCGGTGAGTGGCGTCTCGTCCCAGTCGGCGCGCCGGTTTAGGTGCTCGCGGCGTGCGTTCCGGCGCGGCGGCCGAAGAACGAGCCCTCGCCCAGTTGCGTTCCGCTGGAGTAGCCCTTGCCGTCCTGTGCGATGTTCGACGCGCATGCGCCCGCGGCATACAAACCGGGAATCACCGAGCCGTCGTCCCTGAGCACCTCGCCGTCGATGGAGACGGCCAGCCCGCCCATGGTGAACCCGGAGTACATCGCCCGGCCCAAGGAGAGGTCGAATGCCGCCCACGGTCCATTGTCTTGGGCCGCAACATATTCCGGCTGTTTGTGGAAGTCCGGATCCTCGCCGCACGCCGCGTTGTCGTTGTACCTGGCCAGCGTGGCGACCAGCTTTCCCTCCGGAATGCCGAGGGCGGCTTCCATCTCCTCGACGGTCTCCCAGCCGTCGATGAACCGGATCAACGGCATCGCAGGCATTTCCGTGTGCGGCTCGTCGACGATCAGGTAGGCGACCTGGTCCGGCTGTTCCAGCACGAAGGCCGACGTGCGTGAGTGATACGAGTCCTCGGCCACGAAGCGCTGGCCCTGGTTGTTGACGATGATGCCGGTGAGCAGAATCTCCGGCGGATATGCGGCGGCGGTGATGAACATCTGGTCCAGGTTTTTGGCGACGCCACCCGCCGACATACCCAGTCGGATGCCCAGCCCGTCGTCGTTGGGATTGCCAAGAATGTAGGGCTCCACCTCTCCGTGGTGCTTGGTGCGCCGCTTCCTGCCCAGCGCGGGGGTGTGCTCGGCCACCATCTCGGGGTTCATCGCGAAACCACCCGCGGCGATGATCACCGCCTTCGCCTTGATCGCGCCGGTCTCGGTGAAGTGCTTCCAGCCGACACCGACCACCGGACCGTCGTCGACGATCAGGTTGGTGGCACCGGTCTCGTAGCGGACCTCAACGGCGAGCTCGTCGGCCCGTTTGACGAGCAGATCGATGACCATCGCGGCACCGCCCAGCTCACCGGGGACCGGCACGGAGTGGCCGCGCGGGGCAGGCGTCGCCTGCTCGAGGAACGGCCACACCTTTTCGTTGCCGGTGTACGACAGGCCCTCGGTGCCGGGCGGTACGACGATCTTGCCCGGGTAGAAGCTGCGTTCGAACTGAAAACCCAAGTCTTCCAACCAGTTGAAGTGCTCGACACTGCCGTCGCAGTACGCACGGATCTTGTCGTGCTCGGGTTCGCGCGACACCGCAACCAGGTACTTGTACATCTCCTCGGCGCTGTCCTGATGACCGGTCGCCTCCTGCACCGCGGTCCCACCACCGAGGTAGAAGTGGCCACCTGCCATCGCGCTCGTGCCGCCCGCGGCGGCCGCACGCTCCAGCACCAGCACGCGGGCCCCTGCCGCCGCGGCACTGACTGCCGCGCAGCCGCCGGCGATGCCGAAGCCGATCACCATAACGTCGACCTCGTCGGACCACGACGGCACGTCGGCGGCGTTGACGATTCCGGGGATCTGCTTCATCGATCGCTCCTCGCGCAAGCGCTCGTCGGTCTCACTGCTGCTCCTGCTTCACGTGGTCGAAGAACGCCCGGATCTCGGGAGAGATATGCGCGATCTCGATGTAGGGCACGCCCGCCGCCTCGGCCGAGACGTACGCGAACTCGATGCCGCCCGCCATCACACCGCGCTGCACCACCTCGGCGTCGCGCTCGACCAACGCACGGTCAATGTCGTCAGCCTCGATACAGACGTGGTGGAGCCCCGGCCCGCCGCTGTCCAGAAACTCGGTATAGATGCTCTCGCCCTGGACCGGCGCGATGAGCTCGAGCTGGGTGTCACCGGCATAGGACAACGAGATGTCGGCGACGAAATCCGCGGGGCGTCCGCGATGCGTGCATGTGTCGGGACCGAAGTGGACACCGCGCATGCGGATCCATTTCTTCGCCCCCAATAGCGTGGTCAACGCCCTTTCCGTGGCGTCGAGGTCGCGCGTGACCCACGCGATCTGGACAGGTGTCTGGTCAGGCATCTCCATGAGGATATCGTCGGCGTCGGCCGGTGGCTAGAACGTGTTCTAGTTTATTCCTCACCGAGGTACGCCTTCAGGCATCGATCGGACATCGCACGCG
>JBKOYU010000216.1:0-10073 GCA_046725575.1 Actinomycetota bacterium
GTACTGACGCATCAACGCGGTCAATTCTTCCGGTGACTTGGCGGCGTAGTCGGCCACTCCGACCGCATTGGCACCGCCACGAGTCACAAGGCCTTTGGCCATCCGACGCATGAGTTGGACGCGGCTCAACGGGTCGTACCCGATGACGTGGGCGACGACGTCGCGGACCCGCCACTGCTCGCACAGTGTCGGACTCTCCCACTGCTGCGGCGTCAAACCTTCCAGCAGCGCGGCGAACTCTTCGCGTTCATCGCGCGCCATCTGCATGGTGGACGCCGACGTCACTCCGACTCCGCCAGGCGGGCACAACGATTGAGGGTGTCGGTCCAACCGTTGGGCGAGTCGAAGATCGCACGCATCTGCTCGGCGTGCTCGCCGTAGCGCTGCAAGTTCCGGTGCCGCAGGTACACGGTCGTACGTCCGGGCTCCTTCTCGGTGAACGTCACCTCGACCTCCGTCTCGAAGTCGGGGTCGAACTTCCACTCCGCGGTGAGCTGCCACAACAGCACCACGCGTGACGTCGGCTCCCAGGCACCCACACGTCCCCAGTCACACTCTGCTCCATCCGCAGCGCGCTCGAACCAGCGTCCACCGACCCGCGGCTCCAGCACCACCGCCGCGAATGGCGATGCGCCGATCGAGTGCTCGGGCGGCCAGAACTCGGTCATTCGAGCAGTGAACAGATCGAACGCCTTGGCCTGCCCCAGCGGCACCGTAATCGACCGCGCCACCTCGACTTCGGCTGCGGAGTCTGTGGTCATTTCTGCTCCTCCTCATCTGTCTCGGCCTCGGCGGACGCCAGAAGCGCGAAGTTGTCGAGTGTTGTCTCCCAGAACCGGTCGAGATACTCACGCACGGCCATCAGCCCCACCCGGTTGAGGCGATACAGACGCCGGGTACCCGCAATTGATTCGACAACCAGTTCGGCGTCCTTGAGCACCCGCAGATGCTGCGACACCGCAGGCCGGGAAATCGGTAACTGGTCGGCCAGCGCCCCGACTGCGATGGGACCGTCGGCCAGCTTCTCGAGAATCGACCGGCGGGTCTTGTCCCCGAGCGCATCGAGGACGGTAGCAGCGGACGCAGGCACATCCGTAAGTCTGCGCTAACGGTAAGTGAAAGTCAACCGTTAGTGGTGACTTACTATTCGACGAGCTGAACGGCGACGCCGACCGCGCCGCCACCGACGTGAATCGACAGCACCGGCCCCATGTCGGTGACGACGAGTGATTCGATCTGGGGCAGCCGGGTCGTCAACGCCGCGCCGATCTCGTCGGCGGCATCGTGGTTGTCGACATGGTGCACCGCGATCCTGGCCCGACGCTCCCCGACGACCTCGACCACCCGATCGATCATCGCGGCGTGCGCCTTGGTCACCGTGCGGATCCGCTGGTCCAGCACCAGGCGTCCGTCGAGGTCGAGGCAGAGCAGCGGCTTCAGCGACAAGGCAGTGCCCAGCCACGATGCCGCCGTGCGGATTCTGCCGCTGCGCCGCAGATTGTCCAGCCGGTGCACCACGACGAACACATGGCCCCGCGACAGCGCCGACCGGGCCGCGGCCTCAACGGCATCGAGATCGGCTCCCGAGCCCGCAGCACGGGCCGCGGCCATCGCGACGAAGCCGACACCCATCGCCGCCGACCGCGTGTTGACCACCCGCACCGCCGAGCCGAACTCGCGGGCCGCCTGCACCGCTGCGCTGTAGGTGCTGGACAGTGCCGCCGAGAGATGCACCGCCACCACGCCGTCGCCGTCGCTGTCGCTCAGCGCCTGCCAGTAGGTCTCGGCCAGCTCCGCCGGAGTGGCCCCGGCGGTGGTGGCGTGCAGACGATCGTGGATGTCGTAGGGGTCGTCGTCGACGCCGTCGCGCAGATCGGTCCCGTCGACCAGAACGTGCAGCGGCACCTGCCGGATGTCGAACTCCTTGAGCTCATCGGACTGCAAGCGAGACGACGAGTCGGTCACCACGATAACGGGCATGGCTACCGCGAATCCTCTTGCTCTACACCGGCTTCCGCGAGCGCCTTGAGCATCAGCTCGGCCACCGCCTGGTGTGCCTCGAAGTTCCAGTGGATGCCGTCGGGATTGCCTCGACCGCTCATGACGTGCTCTGCGACCGCGGCCTTGAGGTCGACGAGCGGGACGTCGTGCTGCTCGGCCCACTCGGTGATTGCCTTGGCGGTGCCTTCCCGGCCGTGGTGCGCCTTGCCGTACGTCTCGGCGATATGCACCGACGGCAGCGACGCGACCATCGGTATCCCCGGCCGGTTGAAGTCGATTGCCCCACGGGTCATTTCGAGGTATTCCACGGAAACGTGAGGCGGCAGCGCGGCGCGCGATATCGGCGACAGCCGCGGCTGCACCCAGCCGTAGCCGTCTCGCACCCAGCGCCGAAGCCGCGCCGGCCGGACGTACCGGATCAATTCCCGCAACGCGGTGGGCAGCGGCGACGGCAGCGAATCCATGCCGCCCGTCGCGAAGATCACCGCGCCGGCACTGGGCAACGCCGCCCATGCCCGCGGGTCCTGGGTGGCGGCCCACCAGATGTCCCTGCAGGTCCAGCCGATCCGCCCGATCAGTTCGACTTCCCAATCCAGTTGATTGGCAACGATATTCGGCCATATCCGCGGATCGTCGGCGGGCAGCCCGCCCGTAGGTCCGTAGTAGGACAGCGAGTCGCAGAAGATGAGAAGCGTCCGGCGGGCAGGAGCGGAGCGACCGGGGGATTGGTTTGGCTTGTCAGAGGACATCGTTGGCGACCTGTGCCGAGGCGTTCCACACATCGAGTCGCCAGCGGATACCGTCCAGCGAGGCACCCTCCTGCGAATGCCCCGACAGCTGCACCCAGCTGGCGTTGCCCATGCCGCCCAGCGCCGGCCAGTTGTCGACCGGCAGCGCGAGCAGCGCCGCGGTCAGCGCAGCGATCAGCCCGCCGTGCGCCACCAGGACCACCGGCCGCTCGGGTTCGTCGACGCCCCACTCGGTCTGGTCGGCGACCAGCTCCGTCACCACCGGCATGCCGCGTGCCGCGACGTCGACTCGGCTTTCGCCGCCGTGCGGCGCCCACCTGGCGTCGTCCCGCCACGCCAGCCGCGCGCCAGGGGCCGCGGCGTCCACCTCGAGATGGGTCATCCCCTGCCAGTCGCCGAGGTGCGTTTCGCGCAGCCGGGTGTCGACGAGCACCGGCAGCCCGGACCGTTCACCAAGCGCGACCGCGGTATCCAGCGCGCGCCGCAGGTCCGACGACACGATGATCAACGGTTGCCGTTTCGCCAGCACTTCGGCGGCGGCGACGGCCTGGTCGCGCCCAAGGTCGGACAGCTCGGTGTCGAGCTGTCCCTGCATCCGGTTGCCGGCGTTGTACCCGGTCTGCCCGTGACGCAGCATCACCAGTCGGCGCACCCTCATGGCGTCACGTCCAGATCGACCGGCACGGCCGGGCAGTCGCGCCACAGCCGGTCAAGGGCGTAGAAGTCGCGCTCGTCCTGGTGCTGGATATGCACCACGATGTCGACGTAGTCGAGCAATGTCCACCGGCCCTCGCGGGCGCCTTCGCGGCGGGCGGGCTTATAGCCCGCGAGGCGCATCTTCTCCTCGACCTCGTCGACGATCGCGTTGACCTGGCGCTCGTTGGACGCCGACGCGATGACGAAGCAGTCGGTTATCACGAGCTGGCCGGACACGTCGATGATGACAACGTCCTCCGCGAGTTTGGATGCGGCCGCACGCGCCGAGACGGTGGCCATCTTGACGGCCTCGTCGGAAGCGGTCATACCTGATGCTCTTCGCGCAAGCGGCTCATCGCCGGTTCCCGTCTTTCGTCACGACCGGCTCGGCAGCGTAGAGCTGGCGCTTGGCCACGTACTGCACGACGCCGTCGGGCACCAGGTACCAGATCGGCCTGCCCTCTTCGGCACGCTTGCGGCAGTCGGTCGACGAGATCGCCAGCGCGGGCACCTCGACGAGGGTCAACGCGTCGGCAGGCAGCTCGGCGATCGCGGCCGCGATGTGGCTGCCGTCGAGCTCGTAGCCGGGCCTGCTGACGCCGACGAACTTGGCGATCGAGAACATTTCCTCCCAGTTCTGCCACGACAGGATCGAGGCCAGTGCATCGGCGCCGGTGATGAAATAGAGGTCTGCGTCGGGGTTCAGGGCGCGCAAATCGCGCAGCGTGTCCTTGGTATAGGTCGGGCCGCGGCGGTCGATGTCCACCCGGCTGACGGAGAACCGCGGGTTGGAGGCCGTGGCGATGACGGTCATCAGGTAGCGGTCCTCGGCGGCGGTGACGTGACGGTGGTGTTTCTGCCAGGGCTGGCCGGTCGGGACGAACACCACTTCATCGAGCTCGAACAGATCGGCCACCTCGCTGGCGGCGACCAGGTGCCCGTTGTGGATGGGGTCGAACGTCCCACCCATCACCCCCACCCGCCGTCGAGAAGTCACAAACAGCCAGCTTACGGGAGTGACCGGGGCCACTCGGACCGATGGGAGTCGGACCAGCGGTAACGTTCAGGCATGGACGGGGGCGAAGGAGCCGCCGGTGACGACACTCTCGAGGAGCGCGACGGGCAACTCGTGATCCCCGCGACGGGCGCAAAGATCGATGACGACGTCGTGCGGTCGCTGCGCTACGCCGAGATCGACGCTGGCGCGAAGAAATACGAGTAGCTAAAACGGTAGCGTCGATCTCGAAGTTGCGGCTGCTCAGACCGGAAGCAGCTGGTCGATCACTGCGGCCAGCTGCTTGGCCGACCGGCATTCGTGCATGGTGATGACGTCTTGGTAGCGCGGCACCGCCGAGTCGCCGCTGCCCCACAGGTGCTTGGGCTCAGGATTGAGCCAGTGCGCGTGCCGGCTCGCATTGACCATGTGGGCCAGCAGGTCGGTCTCCGGATTCCGGTAGTTGTTGCGCCCGTCGCCGAGCACCAGCAATGAGCTGCGCGGCGACAGCACGTTCGGCCACGTCTCCATGAACGACACGAACGCGTTGCCGTAGTCGGAGTGGCCGTCGCGGGTGTACACACCCGCTTCGCGAGTAATGCGCTGCACCGCGACCGCCAAGTCGGCATCGGGCCCGAACAACTCGGTGACCTCATCGGTGGTGTCGATGAAGGCGAACACGCGCACCCGGGAGAACTGCTGGCGCAGCGCGTGCACCAGCATCAGCGTGAAGTGGCTGAAGCCCGCCACCGAACCGGACACGTCGCACAACACCACCAGCTCGGGACGCGCAGGATGCGGCTTCTTCAGCACGACGTCGATTGGCACGCCGCCGGTGGACATCGATTTGCGCAGCGTCTTGCGCATATCGATCTCACCGGCGCGGGACCGCCGCCGACGTGCGGCAAGCCGCGTCGCGAGTGTGCGCGCCAGTGGCGCCACCACCCGCCGCATCTGGCGCAGCTGTTCCCCTGAGGCGCGCAGGAATTCGACGTTCTCGGCAAGCTGCGGAACCCCGTACATCTGCACGTGGTCTCGGCCCAATTGCTCTGCGGTGCGACGCTTGGTCTCCGCCTCGACCATCTTGCGTAGCTGCGCGATGCGCTGGGCGGCAAGTGCTTTGGTGATCTCCTCCTGCGTCGGCGTTGGCTCGTCGCCGTATGGCGCCAGCAGACCGGCGAGCAGCCTGCCCTCGAGATCGTCCAGGCTCATCGCCTTGAGTGCCTGATACGACGAGTAGGACGGGCCGCGGCTGGATTGGTAGCGGCCGTAAGCTTCGACGATCTGTGCGATCATCGCCGCCAGCCGCTCGTCCATGTTGGCCAGATCGGCGTTCTCGGTGAGCATGTCGACGAGTGCGGCGCGTAGCGCCTCGATGTCCTCCGGCGGTAGGCCTTCATCGTCGTCGGCTTCATCGTCGTCATCGAGCAGGACCGTCTTGGCGCCCAGTGCAGCCGGGAAGAAGAGGTCGAACATCGCGTCATAGGTGTCACGATGGTCGGAGCGGCGCAACACCGCGCACGCGACGCCTTCGCGCAGAGCCTCACGGTCACCCAGCCCCAACACCGACATCACCCGTCCCGCGTCGACCGTCTCCGACGGCCCAACCGAAATCCCTTGCCGGCGTAGCGCTTCGACGAACTCGACCAGGTGACCGGGGAGTCCGTGGGGGGCCAGCGGCTGAGGCGGGCGGGTGCGGCGGACGGCCATATCAGTTCAGCCTGAGTTCCCCGGACGCTTTGATTTGATCGGACTGATGCTTGAGCACCACGCCGAGAGTCGCGGCAATCACTTCGTCGTCGATGGTGTCCATGCCGAGCGCCAGCACCGTGCGACCCCAGTCGATGGTCTCGGCCACCGACGGCAACTTCTTGAGCTGCATACCGCGCAGCACCCCGATGATCTTGACGAGTTCCTGGGCCAGGTGTTCGGGCAACTCCGGAACGCGGGACAGCAGGATGCGGCGCTCGAGGTCGGGATCGGGAAAGTCGATATGCAGGAACAGGCACCGGCGTTTGAGTGCCTCGGACAACTCCCGGGTGGCGTTGGAGGTCAGCAGGACTAACGGCGCGCGCTCGGCGGTGATTGTGCCGAGCTCGGGCACCGTCACCGCGAAGTCGGACAGCACCTCCAGCAGCAGGCCCTCGATCTCGATGTCGGCCTTGTCGGTCTCGTCGATCAGCAGCACGGTGGGCTCGGTGCGCCGGATCGCGGTCAGCAGCGGCCGCGTCAGCAGGAATTCCTCACTGAACACGTCGGTTTTCGTCTGCTCCCAGTCGCCGTGCCCGGCCTGGATCCGCAGGATCTGCTTTGCGTGGTTCCACTCGTAGAGGGCGCGCGCCTCGTCGACGCCCTCGTAGCACTGCAGCCGGACCAGCCCGGAGCCGGTGGCCTGCGCGACAGCACGTGCCAGCTCGGTCTTGCCGACGCCTGCGGGGCCTTCCACCAACAGCGGTTTGCCCAGCCGGTCGGCGAGGAATACCGCTGTGGCCGTTGCGGTGTCGGGCAGGTAGCCGGTTTCCGCCAACCGTCGCGCGACATCGTCGATGTCGGCGAACAGCGGCGCCGGGCGTGCGGGGACGCTCACGAAATTCTTCTCCTGTTAAGCCGGGCGAGTGTGGCCGTCTCCCCACACAATCCACTTGGTCGATGTCAATTCGGGCAGGCCCATCGGTCCTCGGGCGTGCAACTTCTGGGTGGAAATGCCGATCTCCGCGCCGAATCCGAACTGCTCGCCGTCGGTGAACGCGGTCGACGCGTTGACCATCACCGCAGCTGCGTCGACACGTTCGGTGAACCGTTGCGCGGCAGCGAAATTCGTCGTGACGATGGCTTCGGTGTGTCCGGTACCGTATTCGTTGACGTGCTCGATCGCGGCGTCGAGACCGTCAACGACCGCCAGCGCGATGTCCATCGACAGGAACTCGGCGCGCAGCTCATCCTCGGTGGGGTTCTCGTGGACGGTGACGCCCGCGTCCTGCAGCGCCCTCGTCAGCCGCGGCACCGCGGTGTCGGCGATCGCCTTGTCGATCAGCAGCGACTCGGCGGCATTGCACACGCTGGGCCGACGCGTCTTGGCGTTCAACAGAATCCGTTCGGCCACCTCGAGGTCGGCCGATTCGTGAACGTACACATGGCAATTGCCGACGCCGGTCTCGATGGTGGGCACCTGGGCATCGCGAACGACCGCGTCGATCAACCCCGCTCCCCCGCGTGGGATGACCACGTCGACCAGGCCGCGGGCCTGGATCAGATGGATGACGCTGGCGCGGTCGTCGGACGGCAACAGTTGGACGGCATCTCGCGTGAGGTCCTCGTTACTCAACGCCGCCTGCAGCGCTGCGACCAATGCGGCGTTGGAATGTGCCGCCGACGAACTGCCGCGCAGCAGCACGGCGTTGCCGGATTTGAGCGTCAACCCGAACGCGTCGACCGTCACGTTGGGCCGGCCCTCGTACACGATGCCGACAACGCCGAGCGGAACCCGTTGCTGACGCAATTGCAGCCCGTTGGGCAGGGTGGAGCCGCGCAGCACCTCGCCGATCGGGTCGGGCAATCCGGCGACCTGGCGGAGGCCTGCGGCGATGCCGTCGATGCGTTGCGGGTTCAGCGCGAGCCGATCCAGCATCGCGGGCGGGGTGCCCACCTCGCGCGCGGCGGCGAGGTCTTCGGCGTTGGCCGCCAGGATGTCGTGGGTACGCGCGAGCACACAGTCGGCTGCGGTGTGCAACGCCCGGTTCTTGGTCGCGGTGCTCAGCGTGGCCAGGTTGCGGGCCGCGACGCGAGCCCGCCGCGCGGCGTCGTGCACCTGCTCGCGCAAGTCGGAGACGGCTGGTGCCTGCACACTCATCAACCCAGCGTATCGGACCTGATTACGACGCTCGACAGCTGTCAGGTCGCGAGCGCCACGGCGCCGCGCAGCCCATCGACAAACGGCTCAGGAAGCTCCCACGCAGCGAAGTGTCCGCCGCTCGGCTGCTCATCCCAGACCCTGATGTCGAAGAAGCGCTCGCCGAACGACCGCGGTGCGGTGACGAGGTCATACGGGAAGATCGTGACCGCAGTCGGTGGAGTCACCGATGGCGCCGGCTCGGCACCTTCCACGTACGACGAGAACGACGTGCCGATCGTCCCGGTCACCCAGTAGACGGTCACCCAGGTGAGCAGGTCGTCGCGAGGGAACACCGATTCGACGTCGCCGCCGCAGTCCGTCCATGACCGCAGCTTCTCGACGATCCAGGCAAGCAAACCCGCTGGCGAGTCGCCCAGCCCGACCGCCAACGTGTGCGGCTTGGTGGCCTGGGCAAGCGCATAGGCGCCCTCGGTCATCTGCCATTGCCGACCGCGGGCGAGATAGTCCTGCTCGTCGGCGGTCAGCTCGGCTTCGCCCAGGCTGAACAGGTGGGTCCACGGGATGTCGGTGAGGTGCAGCGCCGCGACCTTGTCGGGCGCACGCGCGGCGAGGGCTTCGGCGACGGGGCTGCCGACGTCACCGCCGGAGACGACGTAGCGCTCGTAGCCGAGCCCCGACATCACTGCATCGACGACCTCGGCCATCTTGGCCATGGACATGCCCGTCGTCGTCAACGGCGGCGCGAACGGAAATCCCGGCAGGGCCGGTACGACGACGTTCAGGTCGGTGAGCAAGGGCAGCACCTTCTCGAACCGCAGGACCGAGTCGGGCCAACCGTGCAGGAGCACCACCGTCGCCGCAGCGTCCGGTGACGTCTGATGCAGCGCGCGATGCGTTGCACCGTCAACCGTCACGGTGGTCCACGGCAGCGACCTGATGTGCTTCTCGTGGACGCGCCAGTCATACGAATTCGCCCAGTAGTCCACCAGTTCCGCGAGATAGTCGGCGTCGACGCCGCGGTCCCAGCCGGTGCCCTTTGGCAGCCGGACACGGTTGGTCGAAAGCAGCCGACGCCGCAGATCGTCAAGCGTGGCCTGGTCGACCGAATCTGGCGCATCGATCATGGCGTCCTCCAAGAGTCCGCTGGACTAGCGTTGATGGTTATGGTGGCCCGGGTTTGCGTAGTGGGCAGTGTCAACGCCGACCTGACTTTCACGGTGGATGCCCTGCCGCGGCCCGGCCAAACCGTTCTCGCGTCGTCGCTGTCGGCGTCGCCGGGCGGCAAGGGGGGCAATCAGGCGGTGGCCGCCGCGCGTGCCGGCGCGTCGGTGCAACTCGTCGCTGCGCTCGGGACCGACTCAGCGGCCGATCAACTGCGCGCGCACCTGCGCGACAACGACGTCGGGCTCGACGGGGTGGTCAGCCTGCCCGGACCCAGTGGCTCGGCGGTGATCATGGTCGACTCAGCAGCGGAGAACGCCATCGTCGTGGCGCCTGGCGCCAACGCCCATCTGACCGTGATGTCCTCCGATGTCCGCGCGGTGATCGCCGACAGCGACGTGGTGCTGCTGCAACTGGAGATTCCGATCGCAACGGCGATCACCGCGGCGAGGGTAGCGCAGGCCGCGGGCGCGGTGGTGATGCTCAACGCGTCACCCGCGGGAGCCGAACCCCATCAGCTGCTGGCCCTGTCCGAGCTGGCCGACGTAGTTGTGGTCAACGAGGCCGAGGCGCGCGAATGGCATTGGCCCGTACCGCATCTGGTGATCACCCGCGGTGC
>JBKOYU010000441.1:0-3725 GCA_046725575.1 Actinomycetota bacterium
GCTCGATCTGCCCGGCCACGAGCGCCAGCGCCACACCCTTGTCGCGGACGAAGCGTGCACGGGCGGCTGCGTCGGCCGATGACGTCAGGTGCCAGACCGTCGCGGCGCTAACTCGGTCGGTAGCGCTTGCCCGCTCAGGAATTGAGAGCTATTGCGTTGGCTCGCGCATACATGGCTCCGAGCACCGCCGACTCGGCTTCATCGATCGCGGCCTGCGCGAAAATCGATGGTATCCAGTGCGTCAGACTCGGCCAGGTCGGCGTCGAGCGCGGCCACGTCGGCGTCGGCCTTGGCTTTCATTTCGCTGGCGTACGCCCGCGCCTTGTCGACATGAGCGTGCCACCTGTCACGCATTTCCTTCCAGTGCGACGAGGCCTTATCGCCGGCGGCAGCAGCCTTGTCCTTGAATCGATCGGCCGCTGCGCTGGCCCGATCTCGAGCGCTGTCGGCGTCGCTCTCGAGCTGATTCCTAGCGCTTTGACGAGCAGCCTTCACTTTGCCTGACGCGATTATCGCCCGCTCGGAGATTTTGTCGAACTGTGCGCTCAGATCGATGTCGGCCATTGGGAACCCCTTTTGTCACAAGCGATTACGACTGCATCGTCCCGCCGACGCGGTTGGCCGTCACTGTCTGTGGCGACATCATCAGCGCGCCAACCCTGTCGTGCGGTACATCAACCGCCGAACCCCGACTGTGTTTAACAAGTCAGACCGGCACGGAGAACCACCAAACCGGCCGACACAATGCCAAACACACAGAAGGAAGAAGGCACCAAAATGAAGAGGTTCGGATCTACCACCATCGTCGCTAGCGGACTGGCCGCCGCGATCCTCGGCTTCGCCGGCCCTGCCCAGGCCGGCGTCGCCCACCACCGCTGGGTCCATAACATCGAGCCGCAGGTGAGCGTGCCGCAGGTCGACACCAGCGTTCACCAGAGCCGCTGAGCGGCTGGAAATCTTCGGCGCGATCCGGTCCTGGTCGGCGTACCCCGGTGCCGACCAGGCGGTTCGGGCGCATTAGATCGTGCACAACTGCCTCCGCTTGGTTGCGCCGGGGTGTCAGCGTCGGCTCGGCGGCCCATCTCCGGACGAACTCGCCGACGCTGTTCTCGTTGAGCATGTAAATCCACGGGCCTGTCAGTGCTGCCAGCCGCCCGCTTGCCCGACAGCCCCCGGAGGGGTTCGCAGCCTCAGGCGCCGCCGCCACATTTGTCGGCGCTCCCCTGGTGACCGCGCCATCCGCGCGACGCGCGCGTTTGATGGATAACTGCTGTTATCCATCAATTAAACCACTTCGGCTATTCTGTTGTGCTGCAACGTAGTTCGTATTCGCAGGCAGGGCATCGGCCATCTTCTCTTCGGCCGTCGGCTCGGGTTTGTCGGACATATCTGCCTGCTACGGTTCGAACACCAGCAGCGGTTTGCCCCCGTGTTCGGGAGCTTCGGCCAAATAGACGGCTTCGCTGAACTTTTCAACGAGAATCGGCTGGCCCTCCGGCACGCGCAACGCGCCGCTGTCGGCGAGCTGAACTGTCCGGTCGATCGCTGCAGCCATCCGATCCTTCGGGGTCTCGGTGAACCAGCGGAACAGCCAAAACCCGCGAACGGTCTTGGTTTCGTAGATCAGTGAGCGCGCGACGATGGGGATGGTGAGTTTGTCGGGATCGGTTTGGCGGTGCGTGGACAGCGCACCGTAGACGACCAGCTCACCGTGCGGTGCCAGCGCACGCGACACGTCCGCACCCACCTGACCGCTGACACAGTCAATCGCCTTGCACACACCGTCGTGGCCGACGATTTCGGCCACCCGTTCGCGCAGGTCCTCATCCTCCGTGCAGATCACCGCGGTGCCCCCCAGCGCGAGGATGTCCTCGACAGCGGATCGACGGCGGACCGCATTGAGGGTCTTGAAGCCGACGTGCGGCCGAGTTGGATGACCGACTGGCCCACGGTTGAACCGGCCGCGGTCTGCAGGAGCCATTCACCCGGTCGAACATCGAGTTCATCACCGGTCAAGATCACGGCGGTGAGAGGATTGGCGAGAAGCTGGGCGGCTGTGGAGTCGCTCATGCCGGCGGGAACGGGCAAGACCCGCCCGGCATCGGCGATAACATATTCCTGCCACGTGCCCGTGACTGCGATCGTGATGACGCGTTGCCCGACGGTCAGACCGTCTGTGTCGCTGCCGAGTTCGTCGATCACACCGACGGATTCGATTCCGGGTACGGTCGGGAACTCCGGGGTGAATCCGTATCTGCTGTCGAGATGCAGCGAAAATTGACAGGAATCGCTGGGCGACTTTGACAAGAATTCGGTGTGTCGTGCGAGCCTGTCTACCTGCGCTGCCCGCCGCTGCTCGTTAGGCTCTATTTACTGCTCGAGGGGCCCGGTCCAGCGTAGGCTCACCCGATGCTGGGGAAGTCTGAGATCCGGTTCCTTCCCTACGGCGGCCGCCACGTCGCGTACGAAATACGTGGAGATGGTCCACCACTCGTCGCTCCGGCATGGTGGGTGAGCCACCTTGAACTTGACTGGCAGAATGCGGACTTTCGGCGGTTCTGGGACAGAGTCGCGGATGGCTACACACTGATCCGCTACGACCGGCTCGGCGTGGGTATGTCGGACCGCACCATACACGGGACGGATCTGACCATCGAGAACGAAGTCGCGACGCTGTGTGCGCTCCTCGACGAGCTCGGTCTTGAGCGGGTCTCGCTCGTCGGCGGCTCATGTGGGAGCAGCACCGCAATCGCATTTGCCGCGGCATTCCCGGAGCGCGTGGAGCGCCTGGTGCTGTACGGGGCGTATTCCAATGGCGCGGAAATTGCCGCGCCAGCCGTGACGGACGCCATTCTCGCGGCGGTGCGCGCGCATTGGGGACTCGGCTCGCGTCTGCTCAGTGACCTCTTCCTCGGTAAGGCCGAATCTGCCGAGCACGAGCGGTTCGCACAGTTGCAGCGGAAGGCGGCGACTGCCGAGACCGCCGCCGCGGTATTAGCTCTCGTCTACCGCCTCGACGTACGGATGCACCTTCCCCTCGTCCGTCGGCCGGCCGGCACTGATTGTGCATCGCCGCGACGACCGTGCCGTGCCGTATCGGCTGGGGCGTGAGGTAGCAGCCGCGATTCCAGGAGCGACTTTCATTCCGCTGCCGGGCAGCGCACACTTCCCGTGGCACGGCGATGTGGAGTCCGTCGTCCGCGCGTGCCGCGAAGCGCTGACACCTGAGCAGTCGTCGCCGCGCGCCGTAAGCGCACCGGAGCAGCTCCTGCTATCGGGTCGCGAGCGGGAGATCATTGCGTGCCTCGCACGGGGGTTGAGCGACCGCGAGATCGCCGAGCAGCTGGTTCTGAGCCCGCATACTGTCCATCGCCACGTGGCTAACATCCGCCGCAAGCTGGGCCGCACCTCGCGCACAGCCGCCGTCGCGGAGGCAGCGCGTCTCGGACTTCTCTGAATGGCCGGAACGGGCTATCTGCAAGAGATGGCCGCTCCAAGCGATGCGGGCACGATGCGCCCGGTTCTACCTTTCCGGCATGACAGACACGACGAACACCGCGCAGGAAGCGAGCCCACAGTCTGGGGGCTGGGTGCGGATCTTCGCCCTGCTCTACGACCCGTTTCTCTGGCTCAGCGAGATCGCGGGCATGCGTAGCCGGCGAAGCGCGCTCGTGAGCAACGCGCGCGGGTGTGTCGTCGAAATCGGCGCCGGGACCGGGCTGAAC
>JBKOYU010001160.1:0-2125 GCA_046725575.1 Actinomycetota bacterium
GGTCGCGGCCCCGGACGTGTGGTCGTCGAGCATGCTCACGCCGACGAGGATCCCGGCGCCCAGGATCATCCCGGCGAACACCGCCAGCGTGACCCGGCCACCGCCGATGCGGTCGGCCAGCTTGCCGCCGTACACCCGCGAGACCGACCCGAGCAGCGGTCCGATGAACGCGATCTGCGCGGCGTGCAGTGACGCTTGTGCAGCGCTCTGCCCGCCCGCGGCGAAGTTGATCTGCAGCACCTGGCCGAACGCGAAGGCGAAGCCGATGAACGAGCCGAATGTGCCGATGTAGAGCAGTGAGATCACCCAGGTGTCGCGCTCCCGCAGGATCGCTCCCATGGCGGTCAGGTCGATCTTGTGCTGTTCCAGGTTGTCCATGTAGAGCGCGGCGCCGATCCCGGCGATGGCCAGCGCGACCAGGTAGACCGCGCACACCCAGTAGGGCTGCCGGTTGCCGAGGGTGGCGATGACGAGCAGGCCGACGATCTGGACCATCGGCACCCCGATGTTGCCGCCACCGGCGTTGATGCCCAACGCCCAGCCCTTGAGGCGCTGTGGGTAGAACGCGTTGATGTTGGTCATCGACGACGCGAAGTTGCCACCGCCGAAGCCGGCCAGCGCCGCGCATACCAGATACGGCCACAGCGGCAGCCCGGGATGTGCCAGCAGCCACATCGTCCCGACGGTCGGGATCAGCAACACGAACGCGGAGAACACCGTCCAGTTGCGGCCGCCGAACGTCGCGGTGGCCAGCGTGTACGGGATCCGCAGGCACGCGCCGACCAGCGTCGCGGTGGCGCCGAGCAGGAACTTGTCGCCCGCCGAGAAGCCGTAGACCGCTTCCGGCATGAACAGCACCATCACCGACCAGATCGACCAGACCGAGAAGCCGATATGCTCCGCCGCCACCGACCAGATCAGGTTGCGGCGGGCGATGTTCTTGTTACCGGCCTCCCATGCGACGACGTCCTCGGGATCCCAATCGGTGATGCGATGCGACATGCGGACCACGCTAGGAACGCTTTATTGCGCGAAAACGCCTCGCGATAACCCCGCCGTGAACTTCCGCTCACGTTGCTGAAGGCCGGGGTGTGAGATCTAGTCGACGCGGTGGGCGTGCACCACGGTGAACGGCAGATACACCCGGTCGTCGTCGAGGAGGTCCCGGATCTTGGCGAACCGCTCGGTTACCTGCCGCATCTGCTCCAGTGCCTCCGGCGGCATCTGGTCGGCCAGCTGCTGGGGGAACCCTTCCTCATCGGCTCCGAAACCGACGGCGTTGCCCAAATATGTGGTGGGACCGAGGAAATCGATGCGCCAGCCGTTGGCCGTCAAGGTGTCGCGGATGTTCGCTTCGGGCACCGCGCCCATCGGCGCGATGACGCCATTGATGTTGCCGTCGGAGAAACACGACAGGTGCAGACGGGCGCCCGGCCGCGTCGCGCGGTACAGCGCGCCGATGTAGGCCTGACGGCCTTCGTCATCGAGGCAGTGATACAGCGCACTGTCGACGACGGTGTCGAAGCGGCCCTCGTAGCCGCTGAGGTCGGTGGCGTCGGCGACATCGAACGTCACAGTGACACCCGCGGCCGCCGCGCGTCGGCGCGCCTCCTCGATCGCGGCGGGCGAGCCGTCCAGCCCGGTCACCGAATGCCCACGCGACGCCAGATAGATCGCGTTGTCGCCGAGGCCGCAGCCGATGTCGAGCACTTCACCCGAAAAGCCGCCCAGCGCTTCGAGTTCCATTAGTCGCGGCTGTGCCTGATGCACGTCCCACGGAACACCGGTGGGAGCCGGCCCGCCCTCGAAGACGGGCTCGCCGCGGTATAGCTTGTCGAAGGTCTCGGGGTCGGGGCGAAATGCGGGAGTGGTCACTCGCCCCAACGTACCCCGGTCACCAGACGTCGCCGTCGCGCCAATCGCAGGTGATTTCGGCAGTGGTGTCGAGCTCGACGCTCACCGGGAAGACGAACAGCCCATTGTCGTCGTCGGGCGTGCGGGTCAACCCGGCCGGCGCCAGCACCGACGTCGGCCCGCGCCATGGCAGCCAGCCGCGCGAGGTGTACATGTGCCTGCCGGCCTCCGACACGCTCAGCGCGCCGAGTTGATAGGCGCCGCACAGCAC
>JBKOYU010000181.1:0-4033 GCA_046725575.1 Actinomycetota bacterium
CTTCAATGCCAACCTGCGCAAAAACCCCAGATCAGCAAAGTAATCGTTACGCTCGGTACATCCAGGTGGGCCTCGCGTCTGCGACACATCTGTCGCGTTGGGTGCACCCCAACGGCACCACTCGTCAACGAACTCGTCGAAGCCGCCGACGAGGTGACCCTGACCAAGACCATCGCCCGCTACGGCAGAGTGGACCTGCTCTGTATCGACCTATCCCGACCCCGTGACTATGCCGAGCCTGCCGCGGCGTAGGCCGAAAACCGTGGCGATGTAGGTGATCTCGGTGGATGCGTGGCGAGGGGTGTCGGCATATTACAGGCTTTCGAGGAAGGCTAGGAGCTTGTCGTTGGGCCGGTATCGGCCTGGTTTCGTCGATGACGGTGTGGTGGCGTCCAGAGCGCGTTGTTTGATAGTCATGTCGGCGTGCAGGTAGATGTTGGTCGAACGCAGGTCGGCGTGACCAAGCCACAGGGCGATGACGGCCGTGTCGACCCCAGCCTGCAGTAATGACATGGCGCAGCTGTGACGCAGCACATGAGGATGAAGCTGCGTCGGCCGGATCGTGGGACATGTCCGTGCCGCGGTGGCCGCGTGCAGGCGGACGAGACGTTCCACGGCGTCGGTGCTGAGCCGTCGTCCGGTGCGGGTCGGGAACAACGGCTGCTCGCCTCGACCGGCACGCTCGGCGAGCCAGACCCGTAGCACTGCCTGGGTGGTCGTGGTCAGAGGAACAGCCCGGTGTTTTCGACCCTTGCCCAGACATCGGACACTGGCGCCGTCACCGAAAACGACGTCGTGGCAATCGAGTCCGGTCAGTTCCGACACGCGCAGCCCAGTCTGGGTGGCTAACAGCAGCAGATCTCGGCCGCGGTGAGAAACGTGATGAGCTGCTTGTCGAACCGTTTGGCCGGGACCGCCAGGACCCGCTGGATCACCTCGGCATGCTCGGGGTGGCGCAGCGCGGCGAAGGTGAACAGCGAGCGGATGGCGGTCAGCCGCAGGTTGCGGGTCCGCGGGCTGTTGTGCCGGTCGTGTTCCAGGTGATCCAGGAACGCCGCGACCAGGTCGGCATCGAGGTCGGCCCAATCCAGGCGGGTGGGAGCCTTACCGGTGCGGTTCTGGGCGAACCCGAGCAACAGCTTGAGCGAGTCGCGATAGGACGCGACGGTGCGAGGGCTGACCTGCCGCTGCTTGGCGAGCCTGTCGGTGAAGAACGCTTGCAGTGTCGGGGCGATGGGGCTCATCGGGGACTCGCCTCCCTCGCGTTTCCAGGCGCCGTGCGGCCATCGCCAATAGCTCCGGCGCGGCCGACAGATACCAATACGTCCACCGCGGGTCTCGATGCCCGAGATATGTCGATAGCACCGGCAGGCGGGCATCGACGTCTTCGCCGGCCCGATACCACTCGAGCAACGTCCGAACCGCGAACGTGTGGCGCAGATCGTGAATCCGGGGCGGCGAGGCCGCTTCAGCTCCGATTCCTGCGCTGTCGCAGAGGTTTCGGAACACCGCGTGGATCGTTTGATAAACCATCCTGTTGCCCCGCGTTGAGACGAAGAAGCTCACGGTCGTCGGCTCGCGGCGGATGTCGTCGCGCAGTCGGGCGTAGCGTTGCAGCGCGGCCAGCACCGACGGCTGCAGCGGCACCATGCGGGACTTGCCGAACTTCGACTCGCGGATCGTCAACGTGGCATCGGTTGCGGCGACGTTGCCGCGGTCGAGTCGGATGGCTTCACCGACCCGCATACCCGTGGTCGCCAGCAGCCCAATCAGGGTTGCATGTGTTGCCGAAGCGAACCGGGTCCGTAGACTCTGCGCGCTGGTCACCAGCGCGTCGATGTCCTCGGGGCTGAAGATGAACGGCTCGTGACGTCGTCGGCGCGAACCGACTAGCCCGAACGGTGGGATCTCGGTGCGCGGGTCGACTCCGGCCATATGCCGGGCGAATCCGCGTGCGATGGTCATCCGGTGCGAGGCCACCGTGCTCGACGCATCGACGTCAGGTGCGTTGACCCACGCCAAAGCAGCTGCGACGGTCACTGTCTCGAGGCCGGCATCGTCGAGGAAGGCGACGAAACGTGGTAGCAGCCGATGGTATTCGGCCAGCTCGTGACCCAGGCGATTGCGCAGCCGCAGGTAATCCGTCGCGGCGTCGGCCAGCGCGCTCATCGCTTGTCTCCCGGCCAAGGCTGGGCGATCGACCGCAGCGTTGCCAAGTCGACCTTCGCGTAGAGAGCGGTGGTGGCCAGATCGCGGTGACGAAGCACCTGGCCGATATCGACCAGTTTCACCCCGCGACGCAGCATCTCGGTGGCCAGGGTGTGCCGCAACCGGTGCGCGCCCACCCGGGGCAGGCCGGCCCGATCGCATGCCCGGCGCGTCACATCGCTGACCAGGTCCGGCCTGATTCCCCGCCTGGGTGCCTTGCAGGAGATGAACACCGAGCGCTGCGAGGTCTTCGGCCGGACGTCGGCGATGTATTCGGCCGGCGCCCGGCCAACGTCGGCCGGAAGCGGCATCACGTCCTCGCGGGAGGCCTTGCCATGCAAGATGATCCGGCCGCCACGCCAGTCGACATCGCTCAGCTGCAGCCTCGCCACCTCGATCGAGCGCAGCCCCAGTCGCGCGACCAGCATCAAAATCGCGTAGTCACGAGCCTGAACCGGATCACCGCGATCACAGCTGTCCAATAGCAGCTGCACGCGGCCGGCGGGCAGCGCCTTGGGAATGCTCGTGTCGCGCCATCCCGCGACCGGTGGAACCGCCGTGGTCAACAGGCGCGGCGTCAGCCCGCGCACGAACAGGAACTTCAACAGCGACCGCAGTTCGGCCACCCGGCCCTTGGCCGAGCCGACGCTGACCCGTTCGGATTCGCGCAGCAGAAACGCCACCACCTCGGTACCGGTCAACGCCGCCACCTCGACACGATCACCGACCCAGTGCAGTTCAAGGAACCGTCGGGCGAGATTCTCGTATCGAATGACCGTCGCCTGCGCCAGGCCCCGCTCCGCAATCAGCCAGCTGCGGTAATCGAGCAGCAGCCGTTCCACCGGGGACTCGGGCTCGGGCGGCTCTCCGATCACACCCTCTGCCTGCAGAAACCGCATGAGCGGCTCAAAACTTTTGACACTCGGTATCTTTCGCCTACCCATGGCCAGACAATCACTGCGGAATTCGGCGATCACTGCGGGAGTCAGATGACCTGGCCGCAGATCGCGTTCCTGCATCCATCGACCCACCGCGCCGACATCCTTCAACACGTTGCGAATCGCCAGATCCGAATACCCCTGCTCCGACAGCCTCGTTCGGAAGCCCGCGACAACCGGACCCATACGGCCGGGCTTCCTCCTCGTCCCAGACATGACCTCGCCTCCATCTCGGAGCACCTTGCTCCGACACCAGAAGCGTCGGTACCTGGCCGGAACTATGCCGACCAATCGAAAGTGCTGGAACCGATCAACACATCACCACCGAGGATTTCAGCTCACGCCGCGGCAGGCTCGGCATAGTCACGGGGTCGGGATAGATCGATCTATGCCGACATCGGCATAGATCGATGAACTGGGCTACATGGCTCTGGACAAGCGCGGCGCGGAACTCCCCTTCCAGATGCTCACCGAACGCGAGGAGAAAGCCTCGGTGGCGATTGCGAGCAACGAAGCCTTCAGCGGCTGGACCAAGACCTTCACCGATCCGCGCCTCTCCGATCGTGGACCGCCTCACCTTCGGCGGCAACATCATCGAGGCCGGCACAGACTTATACCGACTCGCTCACACTCCGCACTCGCGACCACCCCGACGCCAAGTGACGTCAGAATTCACCAACACGCGAAGCTGCCCAACGCCCACACCGACGTCACAATTCACGCACAAACGACGTCACAAAATCCGATCAGCGCCACCACAGCCATCCCGGCAATCAGTGCCTCTCCCCTACCGCATGTCGACCGACGCGCTGCATCGTACCGGGGGGAATACGGCGGAATCGAATATGGCGGGTTACCCAGTAACAGGTCATGGAATGAGTCAGATC
>JBKOYU010000795.1:0-4886 GCA_046725575.1 Actinomycetota bacterium
TGTGAATGCGCCGTCGGGCGAGGCTGCCTGACGCTCACCGAGCGCTCCAACCGGGTGGCGGCCGCGATCAAGCTGCATCGCCACGTCGGACGACGCCGCGCCGCAAGCTTTCTCGCCGAGGGACCCAATCTCGTCGAGGCAGCGTTGCGGCGCGGACTCGTTTCTGAGGTGTTCGCCACCGAAGCGGCGCTGGCTCGCTTCGGTTCGATGCTGGGCGACGTCCACGTCGATCTGGTGACTGAGCGCGCCGCAAAAGCGTTGTCGGAGACCGTGACTCCGGTCGGACTGGTGGCGGTGTGTTCGGTGCCCGAAACCACGCTGGATGCCGTGCTCGCCGACTCGCCCCCGTTGGTGGCGGTTGCGGTGGAGATCTCAGAGCCCGGTAACGCGGGCACTTTGATTCGCATCGCCGACGCGATGGGCGCCGATGCTGTTGTGCTGGCCGGGCACAGCGTGGATCCCTACAACGGAAAGTGCCTGCGGGCGTCGGCGGGCAGCATCTTCTCGATTCCGGTGGTGTCCGAAACCGATGCGGCCCACGCCGTCTCGGCGTTGCGCGAGGCGGGGCTGCAGGTGCTGGCCACCACCGTCGACGGCGAGGTCAGCCTCGACGACGCGGCGCTGGAGATGCCGACGGCATGGCTGTTCGGACCGGAATCACACGGTCTGCCAAACGAATTAGCGGAGATGGCCACCCACCGAGTGTGCATTCCGATGCCGGGCAGGGCCGAAAGCCTCAACGTGGCATCGGCCGCCTCGATCTGCCTCTACCAAAGCGCGCGGGCGCACCGAGGCCAGTAGGCGTTGTGCCCGGATTTCCCGGCCGCCTGAGTTACTCGCTCAACAGCCCCTTGGCGACATGCGTGATCTGCACCTCGTTGCTGCCTGCGTAGATCATCAGCGACTTGGCGTCGCGGGCCAGCTGCTCGACCCGGTACTCGGTCATGTAGCCGTTGCCGCCGAATAGCTGCACCGCGTCCATCGCGACGTCGGTGGCCGCCTGCGAGCAATACCACTTGATCGCCGATGCCTCCGGAAGCGAGATCTGCTTACCCGTCTGCGTCGCCTCGATGACCCGAAACAGCATGTTGCGCACGTTCATTCGAGCCACTTCCATGTTGGCCAGCTTGAGCTGGATCAGCTGGAACTGGCCGATCTCCTGGCCCCACAGCTTGCGGCTCTTCGCGTAGTCGACACACAGCCGCAGGCATTCCTCGATGACGCCCAGCGCCATCGCCGCCACTCCGATGCGCTCGGCTGAGAAGCTCGCCCGGGCGCTGGCGCGACCGTCGGAAGCAGCGTCGGCTGTGTCTCCCTCGGTTTCACCGAGCAGCCGATCCCGACCGAGCCGGACGTTGTTGAAGAACAGTTCCCCGGTGCGTGAGCTGTGAATGCCCATCTTGCGAAACGGCTTTGACTGCACAAAGCCCTCCATGCCACGGTCCAGCACGAAGGTCAGTACTTTGCGGTCACGCTTCTCGACGCCGGCTTCATCGAGCTTGGCGTAGACCACCACGACGTCGGCGTCTGGGCCGTTGGTGATGAAGGTCTTCTGACCGTTGAGGACGTAGTCGTCACCGTCGCGCACCACATAGGACTTCATGCCGCCGAACGCATCCGACCCCGAGTCCGGCTCGGTGATCGCCCATGCGCCGACCTTGTCGTAGGTGACCAGGTCCGGCAGCCACCGTTCCTGCTGCGCGAGCGTGCCGCGGCGCATGATCGTCGGCACCGTCAGCCCGAGGCTGACGCCCATCCCCGTGACGACGCCCATGCACACTCGGCACAACTCGCTGACGACGACGAAGCCCATGCCCCCAGCGCCATCGCCGAACATGCCGCCGGAAGACCCTTTGCCGGATGGTTCGCCGCCTTCCCGCAACCGGGCGAGCCGCTTGTTCAGCGAATCGCGCGCCATATCCGCGATGCCGAACGTCGCGAACAGCTTGCGGATGATGGGATACGGCTCCATCTCGCCGCTTTCCAGCGCGTCGACGTGCGGGCGGATTTCCTTGTCCACGAACTCCCGCACGGCATCGCGCACGGCGATGTCGACGTCAGACCACTCGAGCATGTAATCAGGCTGCCTTACCGCGTTTACGCGCCGGACGCAGACCCGCCAAAGAGAACGTGGTGTGCACCAGCGACCCGGCACGGTCGAGCAGCGTCTTGCGCGGCGGCACATAGTGCATCGGCAGGCCGCGCCGGTCACGCGGCGGCGACATGAACGCAGGCGCCTCGACCAGCGGGGCGTCTTCGGGCACGCGGCCTTCGGCGCGGCGGTAGGCGGCCAGCGCCCGCGGGTGCAACCGGATCTCCTCGGGCACCGCGACGAACGCGAGCTCCACAAGCTTGCCGAACAGCCGCAGCAGCACCTCATCGCCCGGCGTCCACCGCATGCCGGCCTTGTCGCGCACCGCCTCGTCGAACAGCCCTGCCGCGATCCAACGCTGGGCCCCGACCATCGGCCTGAACAGCTGATCCCACACGGCCGTCGGCATCAACACGAACCACGGTTTGGGGATGCGGATCGTGAAGATGTCAAGCGTGGCCTTGTTGATCTCGAGCTCTTCGCTGCACTTGCGATCCCAGTACACCCGGAATTCCTCCCAGGACTTGGGCACCGGTCGCATGCTGATGCCGTACATCCGGTACCACTGCACGTGCTCGTCGAACAGCTGGCGCTTCTCGGCCTCGGTCAGCCCGCCACAGAAGTACTCGGCGGTCTTGATGATGAGCATGAAGAAAGTCGCGTGGGCCCAGTAGAAGGTTTCGGGGTTGAGCGCGTGATAGCGACGGCCCTCGGCGTCGACGCCCTTGATCGTCTTGTGGTAGCTCTTGATCTGCTCACCGGTCTGCGCGGCGCGTTCGCCGTCGTAGACCACGCCCATGATCGGGTACACGGAGCGCGCGACGCGCTGCAGGGGCTCGCGCAGCAGGACAGAGTGGTCCTCGACGCCCGCGCCGAGTTCGGGATACATGTTCTGGATCGCACCGATCCACACTCCGAGCATGCCGGTGCGCAGGTCGCCGAAGTACTTCCACGTCAGCGAATCAGGGCCGAGCGGGCTGTTCGTGTTGGCGGTCGTCGTTGAACGCACGACACAACAATAATGTTGACAACGCACGTTGTCTACGATTTGCGAGCGCGTGGCGCCGCAGTGTTATCCGTCCTCCATCGTCGCGCCACACGTCGGTGACCAGCCCGTTTGCCCCTCGATTGCCGGTCCCGAAGAGCGCCACCTACGCTTGCGGCTGTGAATGTCGAGTCGTTCGACGAACGATCCGGCGGTATCGGGGAAATCGACGAGGAGCCGTATCGTCCGGCCCCGCCGCCGCGGCCATCCGGACCGCTGGCGTGGTTCAAGGACACCAATCACAGCCCCGCCGTCATCAATTTCCTGCGCCGCGCGCGCCGCGCCCTGCCGGGTGACCCCGAATTCGGAGATCCGTTGTCGATGGACGGAGTTGGGGGACCGCGCGCCGCCGCAAGGGCCGCCGATCGGCTGCTGGAGCGCGACGCCGCCTCACGCGAGGTGAGCCTGGGCGCGCTGCAGGTGTGGCAGGCGCTGACGGAGCGGGTATCGGGTAAGCCCGCGAATCGCGAGGTGACGCTGGTCTTTACCGACCTGGTCGGTTTCTCGTCGTGGTCGTTGAGCGTCGGCGACGAGGCGACGTTGAAGTTGTTGCGCCGGGTCTCTCAGGTCGTCGAGCCGCCGCTGCTGGAGGCCGGCGGCCACATCGTCAAGCGGATGGGCGACGGCATCATGGCGGTGTTCTCCGAACCCGTCACCGCGGTGCGTGCGGCGATCGCTGCCCGAGACGCGGTGAAAGCCGTTGAGGTGGACGGCTATACGCCACGGATGCGGGTGGGCGTCCACACCGGCCGCCCGCAGCGGATCGGTTCGGACTGGCTCGGGGTGGATGTCAACATCGCGGCGCGGGTGATGGAGCGGGCCACCAGGGGCGAGTTAGTTGTGTCACAGACGACGCTGGACCGGATCTCCGACGAGGATTTCGAATCTCTGAGTGTGACGGCCAAACGGCTTCGCAGGCAAGTCTTTACGGCCAAGCAGGACGGCGTGCCGGCCGACCTCACCATGTTCCGCATGAAAACGCGCAGGCAGTTGCCAGGTGGCGAGGACGACAACCGGGATGCACCCAGGGCATAGTGGTTGTCGATGGTATTCGGTTTGCTCGGCGGTCTGGCGCGGGTCCGGGTCACCGTGGCGTACGCGGTGATCGTGACTGGCGTTACCACAGCTTTGCTGAGTCTCGGCCCGGAAATGCAGAACCGGATCATTCGCCATGCCAGCACCAATCTGCACAACCTGAGTCACGGCCGCATCGGAACGCTGGTCGGCAGCGCCTTCGTGGTCGACGCCGGGCCGATCTACGTGTGGCTGCCCGGCCTCGTGTGCCTGTTGGCGGTCGCGGAACTGCTCTGGCGCAGCGGCCGGTTGGTGCTCGCCTTCGGGCTGGGGCATATAGGCGCCACGTTGCTGGTCGCCCTGGGCCTCGTCACCGCCGTTGAGCTGGGCTGGCTGCCGCTGTCGGTCAGCCGCGCGACGGACGTCGGCATGAGTTACGGTGCGGCCGGCGTCTTGGGGACGCTTACCGCCGCCATACCCAATCGGTGGCGGCCCGCCTGGGTCGGCTGGTGGCTGGCCGTCGCGGTGACCATGGCCGCAATGGGCACCGATTTCACCGATGTGGGGCACGCGCTGGCGCTGTTGTTGGGAATAGCGGTGTCGACGAGGTTCGGGCCGCCCAGCGGCTGGACGCGGCTGCGGTATGCGCTGTTCGTCGTGGGGGCAGCGTTCGGATACCTGGTGCTGGCCAGCAACGGAATGCTCATCGCTACCGTGGCCGGGCTGGCGGGCGCC
>JBKOYU010001028.1:0-2301 GCA_046725575.1 Actinomycetota bacterium
CAGTCGTCCAGGGGCTGGAAACCGGGCGACGGGATCCGGGCCGCGGTAGGCGCGATCCGGCAGTTGTTGTCGGGCAATACGGCAAGCACCTCGACGCCGACCGGAGCCCCGACGAAGGACACGTCCAGCCAAACGGACTCCGAGACGTCATCCAGCACATCGTCGTCCTCTGACAGCGGCAGCACCCCGTAGTCGGTGGTTGGCTCCACAAGTCCATCCCGGCATCGACCGAGATCGTCGAGGTCGCTGGCGCCGGCCCGGCGTCGTTCGAAAGCGCTGGATGCTCCGGTGCTGGCCGGTTGAGACGGCGCCACGGTTGTTGCTGTGCTGAGTCTCCGCGTTCCCGATAGTGCACCACAACTTTGCCAGTCAGGTACCGTCACGCACATGAGTGCGCCGCAACTCGACGTGATCATCGTGGGCGCCGGTTTCGGCGGAATGGGTGCCGCGATCCAGCTCAAGAAGATGGGCTACGAAAACATTCTGATTCTGGATCGCGAGGATGACCTTGGTGGAACGTGGCACGTGAACCGCTATCCGGGACTGGCCGTCGACATCCCGTCGCCTACCTACTCCTACTGGTTCGAGCCCAATCCGAGCTGGTCACGGCTCTTTGCGCCCGGCGAAGAACTCAAGCGGTATGCCGACCACGTGGCCGACAAGTACGAAGTGCGCAGGCACATGCGCTTCAACACCACGGTGGATGGCGCCCGGTGGGACGAGGACGCCCAGGTCTGGCAGGTGGCGCTGGTCGATGGCGAGACGCTGACAACCCGCTTCTTGATCACCGCCACCGGGTACTTGTCGCAGCCGCGCACCCCGGACATTCCCGGCATCAACGAGTTCGCTGGCCGGATCATGCATAGCACCGCGTGGGACGACAGCTATGACTTCGAGGGTCGTTGCATCGGCTTGATCGGGACCGGCGCCACGGCGGTTCAACTGATCCCCGAACTGACCAAAAGAGTTGCCGACTTGACGGTTTACCAGCGCACGCCGATCCATGTGGTTCCCAAGGTCGACTTCTCGATACCCGTGTTCATCCGGCGACTGTTTGCCCGGGTGCCGCTGTTACAGCGCGCCTTCCGGTGGTTCACCGATGCCCAGTTAGAGGCAATGATGATTCTCTCCGTACTGAACTTCCGGTATTTCCGGCAACTCAACGTGGCGGCCTCCAACCTGTCCAGGATTCAGCGGTTCGTCTCGATCCGCGATGAAGAACTCCGGCGCAAGCTCACACCGGATTATGACTTCGGATGTAAGCGACCCACCTACTCCAATGCGTACTATCGGACTTTCACCAAGCCCCACGTGCATCTGCAGACGGCGGGCATCGAGCGGATCGAGTCGGACGGCATCGTCGCGTCCGACGGCACGAAGATGGAGATCGACACGCTGGTGTTGGCTACCGGCTTCGACCTGTGGGAGGCCAACAT
This sequence comes from Actinomycetota bacterium, assembly GCA_046725575.1. GTDB lineage: Bacteria > Actinomycetota > Actinomycetes > Mycobacteriales > Mycobacteriaceae > Mycobacterium. Next base: position 1,437 of record JBKOYU010001028.1, read on the forward strand.
CCCTGCGATCGAGATCATCGGCCGCGACGCCCGCAACCTCGGAAAGTGGTGGCGCGACAACGGATTCCAGGCCTACCAGGGGATGTCGATCCCCTATTTCCCCAACCTCCTCAGCTTGGCCGGCCCATATGCGTCTAGCGGCTTGTCGTTTTTCAATACGGTGGAATACCAGATGCGGCACATGGACCGGCTATTTGGTGAGGTGCGTCGGCGCAACGCGACCACATTCGAGGTCACCGAAGAGGCCAACGCCCGCTTCCGCAACCGCATGAGCAAGTTGCTGGGCAAGACGGTGCTCGGGCTCGGTGACTGCGCCAGGTCGCGCTCTTACTACTTCAGCCCCACTGGCGAGACGCTGCTGCGCCCCGCGTCCACACACAAGACGAACAGAGAGCAGCATCGCTTCCCGTTGAGCGACTACATGATCGCCTGATCAGGGAGGCTCGTGAGGCGGCAAGGCCCGGACATCGTCCACGCAATCCGTCGCGACGCCGACCAGGATCGCATAGCAAGCGTTCGCCGGCGGCGCCGGACGTTTCGTGTGACCGCCGCGACATGATCCGCGCGGTCCCTGCGATATGTCAGCATCGAGACGTGCCCGGACGCCAGATTGCCCGTTTCCTTAGTACTGCGGTGGTGACGACGATGGCAATGCTGAATGCAGCCATCGGCATTCCTTCGGCCGCTGGTGCGCCGTGCCCGGACGTCGAGGTGGTGTTCGCCCGCGGCACCGGTGCGCCACCTGGTATTGGCTGGCTTGGAGAAGCATTCGTCGATTCGTTGCGCTCACAAGTTGGCGGACGATCGGTCGGGGTGTATGCGGTCAACTACCCTGCCACCTTCGACTTCTCCAACTCCGCCTCCG
>JBKOYU010000153.1:0-7281 GCA_046725575.1 Actinomycetota bacterium
CTTGGTTGATGCGATCAAGAACGGTGATGTGCAGTGGGCCGTGGACCAGCAGCCGTACCTGCAGGGCTACCTGGCGGTCGATTCGTTGTGGCTGTATCTGAGCAACGGCAACGTCATCGGCGGCGGGCAACCGACCCTGACCGGTCCCGCATTCATCGACAAGTCCAACATCGACGCTGTCGCCGAGTACGCGAAGGGCGGAACACGCTGATGACTACCCAGGCAGAGGTCGACCTCTCGCAACGCAAGGTCGTTCACGACGAACGAGTCAAGGAACGAAATCGCCTACAGCGCTTGCTGATTCGCCCAGAGATGGGTGCGCTGATTGGCGCGATCGCGATCTTCATCTTTTTCACGATCGTCGCGCCGCCCTTCCGTAGCCCCGAGGCGCTGGCGACCGTGCTGTACGCCAGCTCCACGATCGGGATCATGGCCTGCGCGGTGGCGCTGTTGATGATCGGCGGTGAATTCGACCTGTCAGCCGGTGTGGCAGTGACATTCAGCTCGCTGGCCGCGTCCATGCTGGCCTACAACCTGCACCTCAGCCTCTGGGCGGGTGGCGGGCTGGCGCTGATCCTCGCGCTGTCGGTGGGCTTCTTGAACGGCTACCTGGTGATGAGGACGAAGATTCCAAGCTTCTTGATCACGCTGAGCAGCTTCCTGATGATCACCGGCATCAACCTGGCTGTCACCAAGCTGATTTCGGGCCAGGTGGCGACTCCGAGCGTGTCCGACATGCAGGGTTGGGATTCGGCGAAGGCGGTGTTCTCGTCGTCATTCACCATTGCCGGCGTTTCGATTCGGGTCACGGTGGTGTGGTGGCTGCTGTTCACCGCCGTTGCGACCTACGTGCTGTTCAAGACCAAGGTCGGCAACTGGATCTTCGCAGTGGGCGGCGATCAGGAAAGTGCCCGTGCCGTCGGTGTTCCGGTGACGAGGGTCAAGATCGGCATGTTCATGTTCGTCGGCTTCTGCGCCTGGTTCGTCGGCATGCACCTGCTGTTCGCGTTCAACACGGTGCAGTCGGGGCAGGGCGTCGGCAACGAATTCCTCTACATCATCGCCGCAGTCATTGGTGGCTGCCTCCTCACGGGTGGCTACGGCACCGCGATCGGCGCCGCGATCGGCGCGTTCATCTTCGGCATGGTGAACCAGGGCATCGTCTACGCCGGCTGGAACCCCGACTGGTTCAAGTTCTTCCTGGGCGCGATGCTGCTGTTCGCGGTCATCGCCAACAACGCATTCCGTAACTACGCCGCGAAGAGGTGACCCGTGACCGCAACAGTGGATCGTCCCATGCATGAAGCCCCGTCGGGAGCCAAGGTGCCGCTGGTCGAGATGCGCAACGTCAGCAAGTCCTACGGCAATATCACTGCACTGAAGGACATTTCGCTGCGGGTGCATGCCGGCGAAGTGACCGGCATCCTCGGCGACAACGGTGCAGGCAAGTCGACGCTGATCAAGATCATCGCTGGATTTCATCCGCAAACCGAAGGCGACCTACTCGTCGACGGTGAGTCGATACACTTCAGCTCACCGAAGGACGCGCTGGCGAAGGGCATCGCCACGGTATATCAGAACCTCGCGGTCGTTCCGTTGATGCCGGTGTGGCGAAACTTCTTCCTGGGTCAGGAGATCCGCAAGAAGACCTTTCCGTTCCCGTTGGATTCCAACGGGATGCGCGCCACGACGCTGTCCGAGCTGCACAAGATGGGTATCGACCTGCCCGACGTCGACGTGCCGATCGGTTCGCTGTCCGGCGGTCAGCGCCAGTGCGTGGCCATCGCGCGTGCGGTGTTCTTCGGCGCGCGGGTGCTGATTCTCGACGAGCCCACGGCCGCGCTGGGCGTCAAGCAGTCGGGCGTGGTGCTGAAGTACATCACGGCGGCCAAGGAGGCCGGCTTCGGTGTGGTGTTCATCACGCACAACCCGCACCACGCGCACATGGTCGGCGATCACTTCGTGTTGCTCAACCGTGGGCAGCAGAAGCTCGACTGCACCTACGACGAGATCGACCTGGAGCATCTGACGCAGGAGATGGCGGGCGGCGACGAGCTGGAGGCGTTGTCCCACGAACTGCGTGGTAAAGGGGCATAACTGAGGCCAGCGGGCCCCGCCGGCCGAATAGGAGGCGGGGCCTTGCTCGTCACAAACGTTATGCGATCGTTCACCTGGGCGGCAGCGTGCCAACCCAGCCCGCATCCCACCGACACGGCACAATGGGGGACGTGCACACAGAACCTGAAGCGAAGGCTCACACGCCGGTCTGGCGTGACCCGCTGTCAGTGGGGTTCCGGGCGCACCGTCACCTGTTGCTGCTGCGGCTACGGTGGCACGAACGCCGCGCGGCCCCCGACATCGACCATCGACGCCCGCAGCGCGACGCGCGCCCGGCGCGACGGGGACCGCTACAGCGGAATCACAGTTAGCCCGGCTTTGCCGGTTGTCCCGACGTAGACCGCGTTGCGCGCGGGGTTGACGACAACCACCTTCGGTTGGTCCATCGGTTCGCCGAGTGTGACGGTGCTGACGACCGACTTCGACGAGACGTCGATGATCGACGCGATCCCGTACTCATTGACCACCACCAAGCGATCACCCGCTGGGCTGATCACGATGAATTGCGGGTTGGCGCCCTGCGATTCGTCGATACCGGCCTGGGGTAGCGCGATGTCGTGGATGACCTTGTTGAGTCGCGTGTCGACCACCGAAACCCAGCCGACCTCGGTGGCCTCGTCCGAGGACAGCCGCACACCCTGGTTGGCCACATACAGACATCGGCCATCGGGGCTCAGCGCCGCGGCGGTCGGGATGCTGCGCAGCTGGCGATCCGCGGACGCGTCAATGTCGATCCGCGCCACGACGTTCAACGTCGACGTGTCCACCACTTCCAGGCGGCCATCGAGGTCATCGATGTCGAGGTACAGCTGACCGCTGCTGCCCGCCAGGATGGGTTGACGAATGAAGCCGGGTGCATCGTTGAGACCGAACGAACCGAGTTCTTGGCCCGTGTCCGCCTCGAGGATCACCACTCCTGCGGTGACGTTGGTGTGCGCGAGGCGATCGTCGGCGCAGACGTAAATCCGTTCACCGGCAGAAAACATCGCTATCGAATCACCGCCGGAAACTGTTCCGACCAACACGCGCGTGTCGGGATCGACGACGAGCACCGCGGGATCCGTCATCAGCGCGTACAGCCGTGACCCGTTGGGGCTGAAGGCAATTGCGGCCGGCGTGCCGTAGCCGACGGGCAACGATCCTTCCAGGCGAAGCGAATCCACGACCCGGTTGCGCGTCGGGCTGCCCGCTTCGATGTCGACGACGCGGATGGTGGCGGCATTGCCATCCGCGACATAGAGCCGCGACGCATCGGGACTGGCGGCAAGGCTCGCCGGGATGACGTCGGCAAGGTCGTCGATGGTATTGATCACCGCGTTGGCTTCGGTGTCGACAACCTTGACCGCCCATGTGTCGGCGCCGCTGGACCGGTCGAGGAGCGACGCCGCGACGTACGCGTACCGCCCGTCCGGCGATAGCGCGATATCGCGCACCGGGCCGACCCCCGCGACCGTCCGCACCGGCGCGATCGGCGCGTCTGCGACGTCAGACGTGATCGCAGGCTGGGCAGGCGCCGCCGAGGATCGGTCCTCACGTCGTTCGGGTTGCCCAACAGCGGATCGCAGTCGCTCCATCAGTGAAAGACCGGATGCGGATCGGGAGCTGCCATTCGCCGAGGGCCGACGTCCCAACGCGACGAGGATGGCCGAGATGACACCGACCCAGCCTCCCGACCCCGACATCTCGGCGGGCGCGGGCGTCGCGTGCGCGATGGTCGGTTGTGCCGACATCGCCACCGCTACCCCCAAAGCGAGCGCCAAAGCACACGCCCGTGCGATGTATCTTGCCGCGGCCAACCATTCATCTCCTGTCCTCCCCCCGAAGGTCACGGAGTTTGCTCCGCCCCCGCAGGGTAGGGACGCGCGGCGCCCAAAAACACGCGTAGTGCACTACCTGTTTTTCGGACGCTGTAGGTCAGCCGTGGGAACCGATGTCGGCCACAGTTTGCTCGTATGCGATGAGAAAACGGCACGGCCGTCATAGGATTCGCGAATGGCCATTGAATGGCGCACAGTCCCGCGCGGGCAGTCGCTGGGCCTTTTGGAGTCGACGCTGAAAAGCAAGAACCGGCTGGGCGCAGTGCTTGCCGGCTCTGCCGGGGTAGGCAAAACCGTGCTCGCTCGGCATGCCGTCGACCGGTTTGCTCAGAGGCACGGCGGCGTGTCCGTGCAGTGGCTTGCAGGCACCGCATCGGCCAGCCAGATCCCGTTCGGCGCCTTCAGTCACCTCGTCGACGTCGCCGGGGTCGGCGACTCCCCGACGTTGCTTCGTTCGGCCCGCGCCTCCCTCCTGCAGCACGGCGGACAGGGACTGCTGCTTGCCATCGATGATGCGCATCACCTGGACAATCTCTCCGCGACACTCGTGCATCAACTTGCGTTGACGGGGTCGGCGCGGTTCGTCATCACCGTCAGGGCCGGCGAGCCGACCCCCGACGCGATCATTTCGCTGTGGAAGGATCGGTTGCTCGACCGGCTCGACGTCGAGCCCTTCGATGCCGCGGAGACGAAAAATTTGCTGGAGGCCGTCCTTGGCGGGCCGATGGAGACCTCGAGCGCCGACGCGGTATTTACCGCAAGCCAAGGAAATCCGCTGTATTTGCGTCACCTAACGGAAAGCGCGATTGATTCGGGCGCTTTACGCCAAGCCGACGGGGTCTGGCAATTGCGTGGCCATATCGGGCTGTCGGCAGAACTTTCCGCATTGATTGGCCGACATCTGGAGGGCCTACCACCGACGGTCATCTCGGTCCTGGAGTACCTCGCGGTGGAGGAGCCGCTCAGCCTGCGGGATCTAACTGAGCTGGCCGGCCGCGAGGCCCTCGAGGAAGCCGAGGACCTGCGCGTCATCGAGGTCGTCAAGCGCGGCGACGACCTCGTCGTGCACTCCGCTCATCCCCTCTACGCCGAGCAGGTGCGGGCGTCGCTCGGCCAGCTCGCTATCCGGCGGCTGCGCACCCAGCTGGTCGCGCAGCTGTCGTCGAAACCGATCGAGCACGTCAGCGCCAGGTTGCGGCTTGCTGCGCTGGCTATCGACAGCGATACCCCGCCGCCGGTGGACGACGTCGTCACCTCGTCCTGGGAGGCGATGCGGCTGGGCGACCTGCTGCTCGGGGAGCGCCTGGCCCAGAGCGCCCTGGACCGCTCGGGCGGCTTGACGGCCAGACTGCCGCTGGCACATGCGCTGTCCTGGCTGGGCCGGGGTGCCGATGCCGACAAGGTGCTGACCCCGGTCGACCCCGACACCCTTTCGGAGTGGGACCTCACCGCGTGGACACTGCCGAAGGCGGCCAACCAATTCTGGATGCTCGATCAGCCCGTGGCCGCCGTCGATTTCTTGCACGCGATGCGCGACCGCGTTTCGGAGCCTGCGGCCGTCGCCACCATCGACGCGTTGGTCGCTACCTTCGCGATGAACTCGGGCGACCCGCGGCGCGCCGTGGAGATCGCCGCCGAAGTGCTGGATTCAGCTGCCTCCCAGGATCTTGCGATCGCCTGGGCGGCGGCGACCGCGACCTTGTCGAGTGCGCGCCTCGGCAGATTCGACGACGTCGGCCCACTGGCCGAACGCGGCCTGGCGGCTGCGCATCCAGGGCTGCTGCGGTTCACCATCGGGCTCGGTGAAGTCACCATGCTGATGATGACCAAGAGCGTGCCGCACGCGCAACGGCTGGCTCGCCACTTCATGGAGTTCTCCGAGCTGCAGCAACCGGGCCGCGCGATCGGCGAAATCCTCCTCGCACGCACCTTGATCGCGGCGGGGGAGTTCGACCCGGCGACGTCTCTGCTGCGTCAATCCGCCGCCGCGTTGTCCGAAACCGGCTACTCCTGGGGTCCGCTCGCGCTGATGTATCTAGCGCAGGCACTTGGTCAACAGGGCGATGCGGCGGGATCGGCAGAGATATTGGCGCGCGCCGAATCTCGGCACAGCCTGAGGTCCGAGCTGTACGCGCCCGAGCTGGCCCTCGGACGCGCGTGGACGCTGGCCGCCGCCCGCAACATGAACGGCGCGATCAGTGCCGCCCGCGATGCGGCCCGGACCGCCGAACGGTCTGGACAACTGGCAATCGCGCTGCAGGCACTGCACGAGGCCGTTCGGCTCGGCGACGTCACGGCCGCCGATGCCATTTCGCGCGTAACCGCCGGGCTGGACTGTATCGCAGGCAGAGCCGCGCTGGTGCACGGACGCGCACTGGCCGCCGCCGACGCCAAGGGATTGACCGCCGTCGCAGCCGAACTCGCCGACCTCGGCATGAAGTGCGCCGCGGCCGACGCGGCCGCGCAGGCGGCCAAGGTGTTCGCCGCCCGCCACGAGCGCAAGGGTGAGGTGGAGGCCATGGCTCAAGCTGCCGAGCTGGCGGGCGGTGCGTCGACTCCCGCCCTTGATCAGGTGCTGAACCCGTTGCCGCTGACCGGCCGGGAGCTCGAGGTCGCGGTCATGGTGTCTAAGGGGATGAGCAATAAGGCCATCGCCGAGCGGCTCTCCGTCTCCGTGCGCACGGTCGAGGGGCACATTTATCGCGCATGCACGAAACTCGACGTCGCCGACCGCACCCTGCTGGCCGAGGTTGTTGCCTCGGCAAAAGCGAGTAGCGGACTACGCAAGACATCTCCGCGATCGCCGAGCACGCTGTAGCTCGGAATCCCGACGCGCAGGAGGTCAGATGGCTATCGCAGCGCCCCCGTCGACCAATGGGCAGACCACGTCGGCCGGCGAGCCCGACCAGCCGATTCCCCCCGAGCGGTTCGAGACCATCGACTTCCTGGCGCGAGACGGTTTCACCCTGAACTTCAAACACCTGCCGCCCGAGTCGGGGGTCGCAGGGGAGCCGCTGTTGATGGTCGCCGGGACGGGCACCCGCGCCAACCTCTGGAACCCGCCCACCGACAACCTGCTGAAGCAGTTGACCAAGAGCGGGTTTGACCTGTGGATGCTCAACTGGCGGTCCAGCATCGACCTGCCCGCGAACAACTACACGCTCGACGACGCAGCGGTGCTCGACATGCCGAGGGCGGTCCAAGAGGTACGCGAGCGGACGAGTGCCAACAAGATCAAGGCCGTCATTCATTGCCAGGGCTCGTGCGCGTTCATGATGGCGATCACCGCGGGGCTCCTCCCTGACGTGTCGATGGTGATCTCGAACTCGTCGGCGCTGCATCCGGT
>JBKOYU010000943.1:0-1635 GCA_046725575.1 Actinomycetota bacterium
TCGGTCACCGCGTCGGCCGTGTCGCTGGTCGCGAGCAGCCATGCGGTCACCCGGGCGACCGCCCGCTCACCGCCGTCGGGCCTGGGCGCCAGCATCTCGGCGGCCATCATCGAGATCCGCGCACCGGGACGTTCCACCCACGCCCGCGCCCGCAACCGCGTGACCGGGATCGCGCCAAGGATGTCCAGTGTCAATCGCCCGACACGCAATCCTGAATCGCCGGCCAGTTCCTCGATGAGCTTGGTCATCAGCGCGAGCGGCGGTGAGCCGTGCTGGATTTCGGGATCCCAGTTGCTCCGCGTGCCGTCAGTGGACTCGAAAACTTGGAATTCACCGTCGGCGGCAAGCCGACGGTAATGGCAGTCGATCACGCAGCAGGCTCCGAGGTGTGCAACACCGTGTCATCGTCACCCTCGTCGGGAACCTCCGGCCAACCGGGGTACGGAGGGGGAGTGCCACCGAACACCGGGCAGTGCGAGTGATGGGCGCACCAGTCGCACATCCGTGACGGATTGGGTCGGAAATCGCCTGTGGCACCGGCGGATTGGATGGCCCGCCAGATCGCCATCAACGTCTTCTCGAACCGCAGGAGCTCATCGAGATCGGGGGTGTAGTCGAGCACCTGACCGTCGGACAGGTACAGCAGACGCAGCCGGGCCGGTAGCACACCGCGCGATCGCAGCAGGGCGACCGCGTAGAACTTCATCTGGAACATCGCCTTGAACTCGGCCAGCGCCCGCGCCTCCGGCGGCGCCTTGCCGGTCTTGTAGTCGACAACCCGCAGCTCGCCGGTCGGTGCAACGTCGATGCGGTCGACGAAGCCGCGCAGCAGCGTGCCGTCCTCGAGCTCGACCTCGACCCGTTGTTCGCAGCTCTGCGGGTCGAACCGCGTCGGGTCCTCGAGCCGGTAGTAACCCGAAAGCAGCGCGCGTGCCTCGTCGAGCAGCTCGGCCCGCAAGGCGGGCTCGATGTCATCGGCAAGGTCGGGCCGTTCGGCGACGATCCGTTCCCACGCCGCGCCGACGAGCGTCACCGCGGTGTCGCGGCCGCGCTCCGCGGCGGGCAGCGCATACAGCTGCTCGAGGGCGGCGTGCACAACCGACCCGCGCACCTGCGCGGTGGACGGCGGCTCGGGCAGCCGGTCGATCGCGCGGAACCGGTACAGCAGCGGACACTGCTTGAAGTCGCTGGCCCGTGACGGTGACAGCGCGGGCCGACGCACCGGTGCCGGCTCGTCACTCATGAAACCCAGCGTATGACCATCCTCCGACAACCCCGAGCACTCGTCTCGGCGCGTCTGCTGGCAGGCTGGCTAGCTGTGCCAAGGACCGGTCCGTTCGAAGTCGGTGATCGCGTGCAGCTCACCGACGCCAAGGGCCGGCACTACACGATGGTGCTGAAGCCCGGCGGGGAGTTCCACACCCATCGCGGCGTGATCGCGCTCGACACCGTCATCGGGCTGCCGGAGGGCAGCGTGGTCAAGTCCACGGGCGGCGACCAGTTCCTCGTGTTGCGGCCGCTGCTCGTCGATTACGTGATGTCGATGCCGCGCGGCGCACAGGTCGTCTACCCCAAGGACGCGGCCCAAATCGTGCACGAGGGCGACATCTTCCCTGGGGCGCGGGTGTTGGAGGC
>JBKOYU010000123.1:0-4243 GCA_046725575.1 Actinomycetota bacterium
TCCGGCGGGGTGAACATCTACCCGCAGGAGGCCGAGAACATGCTGGTGACCCATCCGAAGGTGATGGACGCCGCGGTGTTCGGCATCCCGGACGACGAAATGGGCCAGCGCGTCAAGGGAGTCGTGCAGACGGTGAACCCCGCCGATGCCACCGAGGAGTTCGGCGAGGAGCTGTTGGGCTGGCTACGGGATCGGTTGGCGCACTACAAGTGTCCGCGGTCGATCTCGTTTGAGGCGCAGCTGCCGCGCACCGATACCGGCAAGTTGTTCAAGCAGGAGCTGATAAAGAAGTACTCGTGACGAAAGTCGAGCTTGCGGGGGGTGTGGTCGTCGCCGTCGGATCACCTTCCGACGACGCGACTTTCACACTGACCGAAGATGACTGCGACGACCGCCGGGCCATCACTGTCCCGTCGGTTCCCTATGCGATTGCCGAACTCACCGAACGATGCCAACGCTGGCCGCAGGCGGCAGCCGTCTGTGACGACGTGTTGCGCTCGATCGATCCCGCCGGACCAACCCGCGCGGGCGTGATCACCGAATCGCTCGCATACTCCACGTTGCAGTCGGGGCCGGAGTTCGCGCGCTGGCTGGCCGAACGCGGACCTGCCACCGTTCCCGACATCCCCGATCCCGTCCAGGTCGACCGCGACTGCGACCGTCTGCACGTCCGGTTCAACCGGCCGCAACGGCACAACGCGTTTTCCACCGACATGCGCGCCGCACTGCTCGAGGCGCTCGATGTCGCGCGTCTCGACCCGTCGATCACCGAGGTGGTGCTCACCGGCAACGGTCCGTCGTTCTGCAGCGGCGGCGACCTGGCCGAGTTCGGCACGTTCGCCGACCCCGCCAGCGCTCATCTGGCCCGGACCCGGTACTCGCCTGCGCTGGTGCTCGACGAGCTGACCGCCCGGCTCGGCCGCAACTGCCGCGCCGAGATTCACGGCCAGGTGCTTGGCAGCGGACTGGAGATGGCCGCCTACTGCGGACAGGTCCAGGCGCACCCCGACGCCCTGATGGGCCTGCCCGAACTGAGCCTCGGCCTGATCCCCGGCGCTGGCGGCACGGTCAGTATCACGCGCCGCATCGGCCGATGGCGAACCGCGTATCTGGTGCTGTTCGGTCGGACGATCGACCCGCCGACGGCGCTGCGGTGGGGACTCATCGACGAGTGTCTCAGCGCCTAACGGGCAATAGTGGCAGGCTGGCAGCATGGGGTTGCCCAGTATGCGACCCACTGGCTGGTTCCAGGTGGCCTGGAGCGCCGATCTCGAGGTCGGCGACGTCAAGCCGCTGCACTACTTCGGCGCGGAACTGGTGGCGTTCCGGGACCTCGACGACGCGGTCCGCGTCCTCGACGCACACTGCCCGCACCTGGGCGCCGACATGTCTCACGGCGGGTGCGTCGTCGAAGGCGGCATCGAATGCCCGTTCCACGGATGGGTGTGGAGCGGCGACGACGGCCACAACGTCCACATCCCGTACGAGCCGCACGCCGACGACGCCAGGCACGTGCGGTGCTGGCCCACCGCCGAATTCAACGAATGCATCTACGTCTGGCACGACCTGCGCCACCGCGCGCCGCTCTGGCCCGCGCCCGACGCGTGGGGCGGACTGGACGATCGCGTCGGCAGCCACTGGTTCCGTCCGGTGGGCCCGGACGAGAAGCAGTTCTTCGCCGGCGTGACGGTGCATCCCCAGGTGGTGGCCGAAAGCTCGGTCGACCGCCAGCATTACCGATTCGTGCACAAGGTGCCGGTCAGCCCGACCTTGCTGGCTTCGACGGCAGACAACTCCAGCTGGCATGCCACCATCGGCTTCGGCGCCGGGAACCCAGTCGAAATATGTTGGCATGGACTCGGTTTGAGCTTCAGCTGCGAGGACAACGGTGACGGGATGCAGATCATCTCGATCTGCCCCACACCGGTGGATGAGATTTCCTGCGATATCTTCGCCACCTACTGGGTGTCCGAAGACCTCGACCACGACGACCGGCTGGCAGCCGCCAAGCGGATGCTGCCCGACGACATCGAGATCTGGGCCCACCTGCAGTACCTCGACCGGCCGGCGCTGGCACCGTCGGAGGCCGACGACTTCCGGCATATGCGGGAGTGGGCCAGCGGCTTCTACCCGCCCGCTCAGCCGGACCTGCGCAGCGTCACCCTGTAGGTGTACTGCTCGGGCAGGAAGTGGCTGACCGACAGCTCGACCGGCCTGCCGCCGGAATCCGAGTACAACCGGTCCACCCGCAGCATCGCATGCCCGGCTTCACATCCCACCGCATCGGCGACAAGGTCATCGGCCGGCGCGACCGTAATCGATTGCGCCGCTTCGGCGATCGGCTCCGCAAGGTGCGGCTCTAAGAGCCCGATGACGGTGTGCGTGCCGACGGCGCCGTCGGCCAACGCCGACGACGTCAGCACCGGCTGCGCCACCGACGGCACCAGGTGAACCGTGGTCGAGACGAATGGCACACCGTCGTGCAGCCGCCGGAACACCACGGAGTACACGACGTCGTCGTCCAGCCGCAGTCGGCTAGCGGCATCGACATCGACCCGTCGCCGCAGCCCGGCCAGCACCTCCATCGTGGTGTCGTCGGACAGGCTCATCAGATCCTCGATCGACCCGAGCTGACGTAGGTAACGGCGGCCCCGCTCACTGGCGTAGGTGCCGCGCCCCGGCACCCGGAACACCACCCCCTCGGCGACCAGATCCTGAAACGCCCGCCGCACGGTCTGCCTCGACAAGCCGTGCCGCGCAACGAGTTCGGTCTCGGTGGGCAGCCGTGCGCCGTCGCGGTAGCGGCCCGCGGCGATCTCGTCGCGAATCTGGTCGCGCAGCGTCTGGTAAGCGGGCTCGGTGCGCACCTATATCCCGCCCCGTGCGACCAGCTGCCCGGCGATGACGTTGCGCTGGATCTCGTTGGTGCCTTCGCCGACGATCATCAGCGGCGCATCGCGGAAGTAGCGTTCGACGTCGAATTCGGTGGAGTAGCCGTAGCCGCCGTGGATCCGCACCGCGTTCAAAGCGATTTCCATTGCGACCTCGGAGGCGAACAGCTTGGCCATCCCGGCTTCCATGTCGGCGCGGTCGCCGGCGTCGTAGCGGTCCGCGGCATACAGCGTGAGCTGACGGGCGGCGGTCAGCTTGGTGGCCATGTCGGCCAGGTAATGGCCGACGGCCTGGTGCTTCCAGATCGGCTGGCCGAAGCTCTCGCGCTCCTGGGCATAGCGCAGCGCATCCTCGAGCGCGGCTGTGGCCACCCCCAGCGCCCGCGACGCCACTTGAATGCGCCCTGTCTCAAGGCCTTTCATCATCTGCCCGAAGCCCTTGCCCGGCTCGCCGCCGAGGATCGCCGAGGCAGGCACCCGGCAGTCGTCGAACATCAGCTCGCAGGACTCGACGCCCTTGTAGCCCAGCTTGGGCAGGTCCCGCGACACCGTCAGGCCGGGGTTGGACCCGATGTCGAGACCCGGCGCGGCCTCTCCGTGCTCGACGAGCACCACCGAGATCCCTTTGTGCGCAGGCTTGGCCGCAGGGTCTGTCTTGCACAGCAGCGCGATCAACCCCGACCGGCGGGCGTTGCTGATCCACGTCTTGGACCCGTTGATCACCAATCCGCCGCCGTCCGCCAGCGCAGTCGTCTTCATGTTCTGCAGATCCGACCCACCGCCCGGTTCGGTCAGCGCCATCGTGGCCCGCAGTTGGCCGGCCGCCATCGGTGGCAGGTACGTGCGCTTCTGCTGCTCGGTGCCGAACAGCACCAGCAGCTTGGCCACCACGGTGTGCCCGCCCATCGCGCCGGCCAGGCTCATCCAGCCGCGCGACAGCTCCTGGGTGACCAGCACGTAGCAGCGCGTCGACACCGGTGAGCCGCCGTACTCCTCGGGAATCGCCAGCCCGTAGATCCCGATGCGCTTCATCTGCTCGATCCACGCCTCCGGGTACTCGTTGGCGTGCTCGACTTCACGGACGGTCGGCTTCACATCCCGGTCGATGAATGCCCGCACCGTCTCGACCAGCATGACTTCTTCGTCGGTCATATGTACGGCCATATTGACACTTTGTGCGACCAAATGGCAACATCTGCGCCGTGAGCGGCCCATACTTCGACGATCTGGAGGTGGGCCAGGTCTTCGACTCGGCGCCGTCGATGACCCTGACCCCAGGCGCCGCGGGCGCGCACCAGTCGATCATCGGCGATCGTCTCCGGCTGGCCCTGGACGCCCAGCTGGCGTACGCC
>JBKOYU010000293.1:0-4280 GCA_046725575.1 Actinomycetota bacterium
GATCAACGCCGCCGTCAGATTGTCCTGCCGGGTGTACACCACCTTGTCGATCGGCGAAACCCCCGCCGCCACACACTGATCGCTCTTGGCCCGAACCTCTTCCGTCTCCTGGATGCACGCGTACGTCACCCCAATCTTCAAGCCGCAATAGCCGTGGATCGGCACCACATGCGGGTCGTTGAGCCCGGCCGCGGCCTGCGATTCGCGCCGGAACCTCTGCTGGAACGTGGCGTCCTCGGCGAGATGGTGCGGCAGCACCTTCAGGGCGACGATGCGGTCGGTCTTGGTGTCGTACGCCCGGTAGACCTCGCCCATACCGCCCCGGCCGATCAGCTTCTGCAGCTGATAGTGCCCGAATGGTGTCGCATCCACCGTTTACTCCCTGGTCACCGACCCCGCATCGGCGTGCCGTATGAAGCTACATCAGGTTTGCCAGCAATGTCGCGGCGCACGTCAATATCGGGGATGCCCGGACCCGACCGAAGGCCGTCGCTGCGCGACCGCCGTGCCAGCCACGTGAGCGGATTCACGGAACTGCCCAGATCGTGTATCGGAGCTGGCCTTTTGGGGTTGTCGCGCGCCCCAGCAACGGGCGCGAGTGCCGCAGGCTCGGCCTCGAAGAGTTAGCCCACGCTAAGATTGTGGTGTCCATGCCTCGCAGCGGCGGCGCGGACGAGAGCGTCCGGGGAGGACCGCCGCACTCGAAAGATTGCGGCATATGCGTCCAACTGCAGGTCGGGTTTGACTTTCGCTGACTGGTCTATCCACACCTCGGTGCGCGACTGACCGAGGAGGGTGTCATGCAGTGGTTCACGGTGGCCTGGTGGCGCTGGCGCCTGGCCCAAGCCCGTGGGCGCAATGCGCTGGTGCGGACGAGCGATCGCATCGAAGTCGCCGTCTTGGCGCTTGCCGTCGCGGTATCGCTGGCCGTGATTCCCTTTGCCCTTGCGATCGGGACCGCAGTCCACGAGGAACACGCCCACACGTACGCCGCGGAACGACAGAACCGTCATCAGGTGGCCGCGACGGCGACCGCAGACAGCTCGACGACCCCGAAGGGTCCAGTCGCCGTCGTTCCGGCCCGATGGCAGGTCGCCGATGTCGAGAACGCCGGGGCCTTCACGTGGGATGCTCCGGTGAAAGATGGTTCGAGCGTTGACATTTGGGTGGACAAAGACGGACGCCAGGTCGGCCCGCCCGCCCCGTCCTGGCAGGCAGGCGTCGACGCCTTGATCGCCGCAGTCGGCATCTGGCTGTCGGTGGCCGCGGCGGCCGCACTGCTCGTCGCTGCGGTTCGACCGTTCCTGAGGCGCGCCCGCTACGCCGGCTGGAATCGTGACATCGCCAGCCTTGTGCACGACGACGGAGGCAGAACCAACCGTCACCGGTGAGCATGGGCTTTTCCGACCCAGTCGTGCCCCTCTAGTCCTACGGTGGGCACATGGCAGAACAGTCACCCGCGGTTTTCGTCTCGCATCCGCCGGAGGCGGTCCTCCGTGCCGTCAACCCGGTCATGCGATTCCTGTTGGGCACTCCGCTCGCCGGTTCCGCACGCAAGCAGATGATGGTGGTGAGCTTCAAGGGGCGCAAAACCGGGCGTCCGTACTCACTTCCGTTGAGCGCACACGTGATTGACAATCAGCTCTACGCCCTCACGGCCGCACCCTGGAAGAACAACTTCCGCGACGGCGCCGACGCCGAGGTCCTTCACGACGGAAAGAAGACGTCGATGCGCGGCGAACTCATCACGGACCCCGCGGTCGTCGCCGATCTCTCCCATCGCTGCGCCGAGTCCTATGGCGTCAAACGTGCCCAGCGCATGATGGGGCTGGGTTTTCGCGAGCAGCGGATCCCCACGCTCGAGGAGTTCACCGAGGCGGCGCAACGAGAGAAATTGGCCGCCGTCAAGTTGACGCCGGCCAGCTAGCGTCGAATGGCCGAAAGCAACGTGCTTGGTGGACCGCTGGAATCGTGCGGCACCGACCCGCTCACCGGGTTCTACCGCGATGGCTGCTGTTCGACGGGGCCCGAGGACATCGGCAGGCACACCATATGTGCCGTCGTGACCGCCGAGTTCCTCGAGCATCAGCGGTCCATTGGGAACGATCTGTCGACGCCGCGACCCGAGTTCCGGTTCCCGGGCCTCACGCCCGGTGACCGCTGGTGCGTCACCGCGGCGAACTGGTTTCGGGCGTATCGGGATGGCTACGCCGCACCGGTCGTGCTCGCGGCGACTCACGAGCGCACCCTCGACGTGGTGCCATTGGAGGTGTTGCAGGCGCACGCCGTCGATGTGCCCGACGACCTCGGTGACCTGTGAGACGCTGCCGCACGATGTATAGAAAATTGCCCGCGTAGCGAGCGACAACACTTCTGTCGGTCGGTACGCGGGCAAAAGACAATCGACCTTGCCACCTTTTGAACGTGGTGACCCGCTAACCCTTTTCGCTCGCAGCGCGCGCCGAGGTAGCGTTGCCGAGCCAGTAGATGCCAACCGAGACGAGTATCGACAGCACGGCGATGCCCGCGACGAGGTAGAACCACGCGCCGTAGGCAATGGTCGCGCCGCCGATCGAGATGGTCCCCGAATCGTTGGCGATCAGCGGCGTCCACGACCCGCTCAGGGTGGCGATGACCGCGACAAGCCCCGAAAGGCCACCGATGACCGCGCAGGTGTAGAACACCGCCGGGTGCGCCAGCCGGGTCTCCTGATAGCGCGGCAAGAAGCGCCGGATGATGATCACCACGTCGACGAACAGCACAACCATCGAGATGCACCAGATCACGGTGACCGCAGCCTGAAGCACGTCGTACACCTTCGTCTGAATGTCGATCGGCTTACCGCCGCCGACCCCCAGCGACGGGAACACGACGAACGCGACCAACGCAAACAGCGAAGCGATGACCGTCTGCACCCACACCGCATTGCTGGGCACCTTGTGCTTGTTGACTCGCGCCATGGCCGCGGGCAGTTTCCGATCGAGACCGGACACGAAAACCAGTCGGGCGAACGAGAAGTTGTAGACGACCGTGATGAACAGAAAGAACGCGGCGAGCAGGACCGCGACGAGCTTGCCCACCCAGCCGGCCAACGTCGTACCGACGGCTGCGGCAAGCGCAGTCACCTGCGCCGACTGGCCTTCACCGGCGGGAACCGTGACCATCACGGCCCATGTCGCCAGCAGATACGCGACCATCACGGCCAACGAGCCCCACACGAGGTAGCGCGTAATGGAGCGCTCGTCCTTGATCTCGACACCCATGTTGAGAGGCACCTCGACACCGAGAAGTGCAAGCACTACCAGTCCGAAGAAGCTCCAATTGGTGAGATTGATACCGGTGTCGGCCGACGGTGACCACGCCGACCAATCAGTGGGATTCGTCTCGGGTGCCACCCCGCCGGCCAGGTGCACGATGCCGGCGAGAACCACCAGCCCGATCGCCACGGCGTAGAGAACACACACCACATTGACGACGTTCTGAGTGAGCCGGAATCGTTGGTTGGCCAACACCGCCGACAGGATGATGAAAGCGATGATCACCACGCCCTGCACCTGGACGCTGGCCGCGCCGATCGTCGAGGGGAATACGTAGCCGAGGTAGCTGAGCACGACGGTGCCGGTTGCGACCATCACGAGGACGCCGGGCCACCATGCACAGAACCCAGCGAAGAAACCCCAGAAGGGCCCGAAAGCCTTCTGGGTCCACAGATAGATGGAGCCTTCTCCCGGGAACATGCGGCCCAGCTGACCGGTGACGATGGCGCCGGGAATCAGGAACGCCAGGAATCCGATGATCCACCAACCGAATGCGGCAGGTCCGGCGCTTTGGATGACTGCCGCATTGGTGATGAAAAGGACGATCGAGACGAAGATCGCGACCATGTCGACGGTGTTGAGAACGCGAGGAAGCATTCCTCCCGCGACGCGTTCGGAGATGAATTCGTCCGGCTGCTCGGTGCCGGTTGTTGCCATGTCGTCGTCCTCCCCAAGAGGCCCGAATCGAGCGTAGGACTGGGCATCCGCAGGTTCAATAACCTTCCGCGGGACTTCGGGCGATGGTGGCCAAATTGCCCGGCTCACTCGGAAATAGGCCGAATGCCCAGGTTGCGGGTGTTCGGCAACGGGTGCATTCGGCCTCATTTTCATGTCCCCCCACCGGGGCGGAGCCCCCTGAACGCTCCCAGCGACTAGTGAGCGACAACCCTTCTCGGTTCTGCTGGAGTCGGTGAGGTGTCGCTCAGAGTCGGGCAAAAAGGCAGTCGACCGAGTCCCTAGGCC
>JBKOYU010000256.1:0-3128 GCA_046725575.1 Actinomycetota bacterium
TCACTGACCGCGCCGACCGCCCCGGATATCGTGGCGGCTTCTTTGGTGGAATAGCGTTCGGAGATGAAACACTCACCGATGCCCTGCTTTTCGGCATGGTTGACCTCGCGGATGAGGTCGCGTGGTTGGTCTGCCTGGCCGGCCAGCGTGTAGAAGCCGATCTCGGGCATTACGGGCATCACAGCGCGACGTCCTCGGGCATTGCAGCCCCCGGGGCGACGAAGATCGGGCTGGGTTCACCGGCCGACCATCCGCCATCGACGGCGAACTCGGCGCCGGTGCAATAGGCGGCTTCATCGCTGGCTGCGAATAGCACCACCGGGGTGACGTCGGTCGGGGTGGCGACACGCTCGATGGCCAGCCGGCCGTGCACTTCGGCATCCGGGATGCCCTCCAGCAACGCGGTGCGAATGTAGCCGGGGTGGATCGAGTTGACCCGAACTCCGTGCGGCCCCAACTCCATCGCGGCCACTTTGGTCAGCCCGCGCACGCCGAACTTGCTCGCCGCGTATCCCCCGAGCATCGGCGAGCCCATCAGCCCGGCGAACGACGAGACGTTGACGATGGCACCGCCGCCGGCCCGGATGATCGACGGGGCCGCGACTTTGATCCCGTAGAAGGTGCCATCGAGGTTGACTGACAACACTCGGCGCCATTGGTCGATGTCGGTGTCGACCAGCGTGGCCGGCAGTCCACCGATACCGGCATTGTTGATCAGAACATGCAGTGGCCCGAATCGGTTCTCGGTGCGCTCGAGCGCCATCCGCCAGCCCTCGATGTCGCTGACGTCGAGGTGGACGTAGAGTGCGGCGTCGCCGAGTTCGTCAGCCAGCGCGTGGCCTTCGTCATCGAGGACATCGGCAATGACGACTCTGGCGCCCTCGGCGGCGAACGCACGGGCATGCGATGCCCCCATTCCGCGGGCCGCTCCGGTCAATAGCACGGTGCGGTCCTTAAACCGGCATGTCATGGAATCAGTACCGCCCTTCCGTCATTGGTCCATTCCGAAGATCGTGGCGGTCCAAATGCGCACCAACGAGGCGTGCAAGGCGGCGGCGGCGGTCTCGTCACCACCGGCTCTCAGGTGGCGCTCCAGTACGCGTTCGTTCAAAGAGATCAGGCAGTGCGCCAGATCGCGGGAGTCCCGCCCGGGCGATCGCCGGTGATCGTCGATGTAGTCTGCGGTGAAGTCCTCGTAGCGTCGTAGCCAGGTATCCCAAATTGTCCGGGTGTCGGGATCGGCATCGCGCGCATCGAGCATTGCCAAGAACAATGTCCGCTGTGTCCGCCATGACTCAACCACCAGGGCAAGCGATTTCGATAGATTGTCGCGGGTGTCGCCTGCGGCCCGAATCACAGCGCTCACCTGGGTGACTTGATCGACGAAGATGTCGGACAGCAAGTCGGTGACTGCTTCGTGCTTGCCGCGGAAGTAAAAGTAGAACGCGGAGCGACCGAGGCCGGCTTCGTCGGCGACAGTCGCGATCGACACGTCCGCCAGGGACTGGTGTTGCAGTTGGGCGGCTAGCGCAGCCAACAGTCGCGCGCGTCGAAGCTCCCCGCGGTGTTGCGGCCGGGCGGGGTCGCGCCTGCGCTGCGGGTTGACGACCTCAGCTGACATCAGCAGCAGCCGGAACACGTCCCGTCAATGTCACCGCGCCCTGCTTGGCAACTCGGCGCCGTCCCGCGGGAAGTTCACGTTTGCGGATGTCGCGTTCGTAGTCGAAGTAGTCGACCTGCTGGGTGTGACGGGGTCGGTCGGCGAAGTGCCCGATGTACTTGCGTTCGTCGCCGGCGATCACTTTGGTCATCTCGGCCGGTGACGGCGGCCGGTAGGTGCCGGCGAGGTAGGCCGCGGCCAAGCGGGCCTGACATTCCACGAACGGGAACAGCGTCGGCACCGCCTGGGCGAACCCGACGAATATCAAGTCGTCGAGGCCGGGTTTGAACATCCTCTTGTACAGCGGCAACTTATTGTCGGGCGCACTGAGAAAATCCGGGTCGAAAAACGGGAAAGTGATGTTGTACCCCGTCGCGTAGATGATGACGTCGGCCTGCACCGCCGAGCCGTCGACAAAGTGCACCGTTTCGCCGTCGAGCCGCTCGATGTTGGGTTTGGCGGTGGCGTCACCGGCGCCCAAGCGCATCAGCAGTTCAGCCGACTGCGTCGGATGCGCTTCCAGGAAGTGGTGATTCGGGGTTGGCAGCCCGAAATGTTCGGGACTGCCGAACAGCAGGCGCGGCACGGGCCGCATCACCCGGCGCTGCCATGACAGCGGGATGACCGGAAGCGTTCGGGCGATCTTGTCGGCGGTCATCCCGAAGATGTATTTGGGCACCACCCAGCCGCCGGATCGGGTGGACACGTAAACCGTGTTCTGCCACGCCTTCTGCGACAGTTCGGAGACGATGTCAGCCGCGGAGTTACCGAATCCGACGACCACGATGCGTTTACCACGCAGATCAAGGGGTGTGGTCGGGTCGATGTAGGCGTGGGAGTGGATGCTCTGGCCGCTGAATTTCCCGGGAAACGTGGGGGTTCTCGGATCCCAGTGATGGCCGTTGCCGACAACTAGCGCGTCATAGAGCCGGGTCTGCCCATCACTGGTGTGCAGCTGCCAACCGCCGCCGGGGAACCGATATGCGCGCTGCACCTCCGTCTGGAAATGGATGTGCTTGCGAAGGCCGAAAGCGTCGGCGTAATCGTCGAGGTAGGCCTTGATCTGGGTGTGGTGTGGGTAATCAGGAAGCTGGCCATCCATCGGAAAATCTTTGAAGGACAACATGTCCCGTGAGGTATCGATATGCAGCGAGCGGTAGGCACTGGAGTGTCCGTTGGGGTTGCGGAACGCCCAATTGCCGCCGACGCGGTCGGAGGACTCAAAGCAGTCGTACTCGATTCCGGCGTCGCTGAGGTTCTTTGCGGTGGTCAGCCCGCTGATACCGGCGCCGATGATCGCGGTACGGGGTGTGGTGCGCATTTCACTCCTCAGGTGATGTGGCATCGATCACTGCGGCGACCGTAGGCCGCGATCCTGACACAAGTCAAGTTTGTCCGAGCAATTTTTTAGGCCTGTCTCTTATACACATCTCCGAGCCCACGAGACTCCGTTATGTATCTCGTATGC